>CAMNFQ010000028.1 GCA_946537295.1 uncultured Bacillota bacterium | reverse complement strand
CCAATAAGCGTGTAATATATGAAGTACAAAAAAGCTAATAAAATAGGCATTTTTAGTATAAAAAGATGTTGAAAAGTCAGAAATAAAATCATATAATATACGAGCGCTCGCGAAGATATGGGAGATTGCTGGCACACTGATAAGCGTGTGATAACCAGGGAACTTACATGGAGTGAGTTATCCCTAATATAAAGGGATTAATGGAATATAGGAGGAAAATTCTATGGCAAAAAATAACGTAAGAATCAAATTGAAAGCTTACGAACACAGATCATTGGATGCTGCTACTGAGAAGATCGTTAAAGCTGCTGAAGATGGTGGTGTTAAGAAGGTCATCGGACCTATTCCGCTTCCTACTGAGAAGCAGATCGTAACTGTCTTAAGATCCGTACACGTAAACAAGGATTCAAGAGAACAGTTCGAAATCAGAACGCATAAGCGTTTAATCGAAATCATCGGGCCAAGTGCTAAAACGATTGATGCCCTCTCTCGTCTGGAACTGCCTAGTGGTGTAGATATTGAAATCAAATTATAAAGAAAGGTGACATCATGAAAGGAATACTTGGAAGAAAACTTGGTATGACACAAGTCTTCACTGCTGATGGTGATCTGATTCCTGTAACAGTGATCGAAGTTGAACCAAACGTTGTCTTACAGAAGAAGAACAACGAAACAGATGGTTATGAAGCTTTACAGTTAGGTTACATCGACAAGAAAGAAGCTCGTGCTACTAAGCCTGAAATTGGCCATGCTAAAAAAGCTGGCGTAGGTCCTAAACAGTTCATCAAGGAAGTTAAATCAGATGAAATGAACTGCGAAGTTGGACAGGAAGTAAAAGTTGATATCTTTTCCGCTGGTGATATGGTAGACGTTACTGGTATCTCTAAGGGTAAAGGATATACAGGAACAATCAAGCGTTATCACGCTCACATGCTGCCTGAATCTCACGGTGCTGGTCCAGTACACAGACACGTAGGTTCTATGGCTACAACTGGTAGAAACAACGGTCGTATCGAAAAGAATACACCAATGCCTGGTCAGGATGGTGGATTCAGAACTACTAACCAGAATCTGGAAGTAGTCAAGATCGACACAGAAAAGAATTATATGCTGGTCAAGGGCAACGTACCAGGACCTAAGAAGGGTCTGGTTATGGTTAAGACCACAACAAAGAAGATCAAACATGTAGAACCAAAGGTTTTATTAGCAAAGGAGGCTGAATAGTATGAAGTTAGACGTCTTAGATTTAGCTGGTAAAAAAGTCGGCGATGTAGAACTTGCTGATTCAGTGTTCCAATGTGAAGTAAACAACCAGGCTATATTTGATGCTTTACTCAGACAGCAGAGTTCATGGAGACAGGGAACTCATGATACAAAGTCTCGTGCTGAAGTATCAGGTGGCGGTAAGAAACCTTTCAGACAGAAGGGTACAGGTAGAGCCAGACAGGGTTCAACCAGAGCTACACAGTATAGACATGGTGGTATCCCATTTGGTCCAACACCAAGAAGTCATACCTTCAAGCTGAACAGAAAAGTAAGAAGACTTGCTTTAAGATCTGGCTTAACTCTGAAGGCTAACGACAAGAATCTGATCTGTGTTGAAAACATGGAGATGAAAGAAATCAAGACCAAGGAATTTGTCAAAGTACTTTCCAACCTTGGAATTGAAAGAAAAGCTCTGTTCGTAGTTGATGTTGATGAAGCATTCGACAATGCATATATGAGCTTAAGAAACCTCAGCGATATCGTTATGGTTACTGTTGAAGGTTTGAATATCTATGATCTGCAGAATGCTGGCAAGCTGGTTATGACAAAAGCTGCTGCAACTAAATTAGGGGAGGTATTAGGTAATGAGTAACGCTAGAGACATTATTGTTCGTCCTCTTGTAACAGAAAAAACTATGAAGTCCCAGGATACTGATAACACTGTAGTGTTTGAAGTTCAGAAGGGTACAAACAAGATTCAGATCAAACAGGCTATTGAAGAGATCTTCAATGTCAAGGTTGATTCCGTAAACGTAGTCAACCAGAAGCCAAAAACCAAACGTATGGGAAGATACGTTGGTAAGACTAATCATCTCAAGAAAGCTTATGTAAAGCTTAAAGATGGTTACAAGATCGATATCTTAGCTGATAAGTAAGATATCAAACTATCGGAAGAAAAATGCTATTTCCGGATAATTGCATAGGGAGGAAAAATTAAAAATGGCTATTAAAAAGTACAAGCCTACTACTCCTGGAAGACGTGGTATGACCACGCTCACATTTGAAGAGATTACAAAATCAAAACCAGAAAGAAGTCTGGTTGTATCTCAAAAGAGCAACGGTGGTCGTAACAACACAGGAAGAATTACAAGTAGACATCAGGGCGGCGGTCATAAACAGTTATACAGAATCGTCGACTTCAAGAGAAATAAGGATAATATTCCAGCAACTGTAAAGGCTATCGAATATGATCCAAACAGAAATGCCAACATCGCATTACTGTTCTATGCTGATGGTGAAAAAAGATACATCATCGCACCAAAAGATCTTAACGTTGGAATGAAGGTCATCTCTGGCGAAAAGGCAGATATCAAGGTTGGTAACTGCTGTGAAATGAGATATATGCCAGAAGGTACAATCGTTCACAACATTGAGTTAAAACCAGGCAAGGGTGGCCAGTTGGCCAGAGCTGCCGGTGCCAGTGCTCAGATCCTGGCTGTTGAAGATAAGTATGTAACAATCAGACTTGCTTCAACTGAAATGAGAAAAGTATTAGGTAACTGCCGTGCCACAATCGGTGTAGTCGGTAATGAAGACTATTCATTAGTTAACTGGGGCAAGGCTGGTAGAAACCGTTGGAAAGGTATCAGACCTCAGTCACGTGGTTCTGTTATGAACCCTGTCGATCACCCTCATGGTGGTGGTGAAGGTAGATCACCAATCGGACGTAAGTCACCTATGACACCTTGGGGCAAGAAAGCTATGGGTGTTAAGACCAGAAAACACAAGAAAGCTTCTAATGATCTGATCATCAGAAGAAGAAACGATAAGTAGAAAGGGGAAGGAAAATGAGTAGAAGTTTAAAGAAGGGTCCATTTGTTGATGAATACCTGTTAAAAAAGGTTGAAGCATTAAATGCATCCGGTAAAAAAGAAGTTATTAAAACTTGGTCAAGAAGATCTACAATCTTCCCTGCATTCGTTGAACACACCTTTGCCGTTCATAACGGTAAGGAACATGTACCTGTATATGTTACAGAAGACATGGTCGGTCATAAACTGGGTGAGTTTGTAGCTACTAGAAAGTTCGGCGGTCATGGTGCCAATGCCGATGATAAGAAAGCGTAGGAGGAAATATGGCAAAGAAAAAAGAAGTTGAAGAAGTAAAAAAGCCTGAACCTCGTGACGTAAAAGCTACGGCAAAGACCGTCAGAGTTACTTCAAGAAAGGCTAAGTTAGTCTTAGACCTGATCAGAGGTAAGGACGTAAAAGAAGCATTAGGTATCCTGACATTCTTACCTAATAACGCTGCTAAGATTACATACAAGGTTGTTAAGAGTGCTGCTGCCAATGCAACTCATAACTTCCAGATGGACGAGGAAAAACTGTATGTAAAAGAATGTTATGCAAATGAAGGTGTAACTTTAAAGAGATTTATGCCTAGAGCAAAAGGTTCAGCTTCATCGATCATGAAAAGAACTAGCCACATCACAGTGGTAGTTGCAGAAAGATAAGGAGGGAAATCAATGGGTCAGAAAGTAAGTCCAATAGGATTAAGAATCGGCGTCATCCGTGATTGGGAATCAAGATGGTACGCTGAAAAAGAATATGGCGATTTATTATTAGAAGACGTAAAGATTCGTGAACTTATCTTAAAAGAATGCGCTGATTGTTTAGTATCACGCGTTGAGATCGAAAGAAGCAAGAATCGTGTTGAAATCATCATCAGAACAGCTCGTCCAGGTATGTTTATCGGTTCAGATGGTGCCAAGAATGAAGATCTTAAGAAGAAGATCACTAAGTTAAGCGGTGGCAAGGACATCAACATCAGAATCGTTGAAGTTGCCAACCCTGATCTTGATGCAAGACTTGTTGCCTTGAAGATCGTTAAGATGCTTGAAGAAAGACAGTCATTCCGTACCGCTCAAAAAAGAGCTATCCAGCAGACTATGAGAGCTGGTGCAAAGGGTATCAAGACTTCAATCGGTGGACGTTTAGGCGGTGCCGATATCGCAAGAAGTGAAGGTTATTCTGAAGGTTCTGTATCATTACATACCTTACGTTCAGATATTGACTATGCCTGGGAAGAAGCTATGACTGCCTATGGTAAGCTCGGTGTTAAAGTATGGATCTGCAGAGGTGAAGTATTACCGGGTGAAATGGTCAAGGAACCTGAAAAACCAAAATCAATGGGTCGTCCATTAAGAGAAAGAAGACCTAGAAGAAATGCTGCTCCTAGAGCAGAAGAAGCTCCTGCAGCTGAAGCTCCAGTAGAAGCTCCAGCAGCTAAGGAAGAAGTAAAGGAGGATGCTGAATAATTATGTTAATGCCAAAAAGAACTAAGTATCGTCGTCCTCATCGTTTGAGTTACGAAGGTAAGTCAAAAGCTGGTACAAAAGTCGTATTCGGTGATTACGGCTTAGTTGCTACACAGGGTGGTTATGTATCTTCAAATCAGATCGAAGCAGCCCGTGTTGCCATGACCAGATATATGAACCGTGGTGGCCAGGTCTGGATCAAGATCTTCCCACAGCTAGCAATCACAAAGAAACCTCTGGAAGTACGTATGGGATCAGGTAAAGGTGCTCCTGAAGGCTGGGTAGCAGTCGTTCAGAAGGGCAGAGTCATGTTTGAAGTTGGTGGTGTTGATGAAGCAACCGCCAGAGAAGCTTTAAGACTCGGCCAGAACAAATTACCTGTCAAGGCTAAGTTTGTAAAGAAAGGTGAATAGTTATGAATATCAAAGAAATCAGAGATAAATCTTCTGAAGATCTCAAAAAGACTTTGGATGAAATGAAAGTCGAACTATTCGACCTCAGATTTGCCAGAGCTACTGGTTCAATCGAAAACCCAATGCGTATCAGAGAATTAAAGAAATCAATTGCTAGAATCTTAACGGTATTACATGAAAGAGAAAGTGAAGTAAAGGAGGGTTAATAAATGGAAAGAGCATCGCGTAGAACTTTAACTGGTGTTGTTACATCTGACAAGATGGACAAGACTATCGTCGTTGCAATTAACGAAAAGAAAAGCCATCCTTTATATGGCAAAGGCTCAAAATTCACTAGAAAATTTAAGGCTCATGATGAAAACAATGAAGCTCATGTAGGCGACAGAGTTGAAATCATGGAAACAAGAACTATCTCCAAGGAAGTTCACTTCCGCCTGGTAAGAATAGTCGAGAAAGCCGTAATTCTGTAAGGAGGGACCGAAATGATTAGTACTGAAGCTAGATTAAGAGTTGCTGATAACACCGGTGCCAAGGAATTACTGGTAATCCGTTGCTTAGGCGGTTCTAGAAGAAAATATGCAAACATCGGTGATGTAGTTGTCTGCTCTGTAAAAGATGCTACACCTGGTGGAACTGCTAAAAAAGGTCAGGTAGTCAAGGCCGTAATCGTTAGAACAAAATATGGAATCAGAAGAGAAAATGGTTCATTCATCAAATTTGATGACAACGCTGCAGTTATCATCAAGGATGATAAGACTCCACTGGGAACACGTATCTTTGGTCCTGTGGCAAGAGAACTTCGTGATAAAGACTATATGAAGATCGTGTCTTTAGCACCGGAAGTATTATAGGAGGGTAACTATGAAAATCAAAAAAGGTGACAAAGTAAAAGTTATCGCTGGTGACGACAAAGGTGTCGTTGCTGAAGTAGTAGCTGCACTTCCTAGATCTAACAGAGTTATCGTTGAAGGTGTCAATGTTGTCAAGAGACACACTAAACCAAACAACGCTAATCCTGATGGCGGTATCATCAACAAGGAACTGCCAATTTCTGTTTCTAACGTAAAGCTTGTTGAAGACAAGAAAAAGAAGACTGCTGCTAAAAAGACAGCTGCCAAGAAAACAGCTGCAAAGAAGACTACAAAGAAAGCTGTAAAGGGGGAAGATAAGTAATGAACCGTTTACAAGACAGATATGTAAAGGAAATCAGACCTGCATTGATCAAGAAATATAACTATACTTCAACTATGGAATGTCCAAAAGTTGCCAAGATCGTTATCAATATGGGTGTAGGTGAAGCTGTCGCAGAACCTAAACAGCTCGAAGATGCAGTAGCTGATATGACTAAGATCGCTGGTCAGAAGCCAGTAATCACTAAAGCCAAGAAGTCAATCGCTAACTTCAAACTGAGAGAAGATACTCCAATCGGATGTAAGGTAACTCTCAGAGGAGAAAAGATGTATGACTTCCTTGATAAGTTAGTAAACATCTCCTTACCACGAGTAAGAGACTTCAGAGGCGTAAGCAATACTGCTTTCGATGGAAGAGGTAACTATACTCTTGGTATCAAGGAACAGATCATATTCCCAGAAATCGAATATGATAAGGTAAGCAAGGTTCGTGGTATGGATATCGTTATCGTTACTACTGCCAAGAACAACGAAGAAGCCAAGGAATTATTAGCTCAGCTTGGCATGCCATTCGCTAAATAAGGAAAGGAGAACTTATGGCAAAGACATCAATGAAAGTTAAAGCACATCGTCCTGCAAAGTTCTCTACCAGAGCTTACACAAGATGTGAAAGATGTGGACGTCCGCATTCCGTATTAAGAAAATACAAATTATGCCGTATCTGCTTCAGAGAATTAGCTTATAAAGGCCAGATCCCTGGAGTCAAGAAGGCTAGCTGGTAAAGGAGGGTAATTGAAAATGAGTATGACAGATCCTATTGCTGATATGCTGACAAGAATCAGAAATGGCTTACAGGCTGAACATGAAACTGTAGTCATTCCAGCAAGCAAAATGAAAGTTGAAATTGCCCGTATCCTGAAACAGGAAGGCTATATCAATGGCTATTCAGTTGAGGGCGAAACAGCTAAAGATAAGACTATTACAGTCGAATTAAAATATGGACCAGATAAGGAAAAAGTTATCAACGGTCTTAAGAGAATTTCAAAACCTGGCTTAAGAGTTTATGCCAAGGGCGATAATGTTCCTAGAGTATTAAATGGATTAGGAATTGCAATTATTTCCACATCAAAAGGTCTGATGACTGATCGCGATGCCAGAAAACAGAATCTGGGTGGCGAAGTCGTTGCCTACGTGTGGTAATTAGTATAAGGAGAAAAATATGTCACGTATCGGTAATAAAACGATTACCATTCCTGCCGGATGCGAAGTTAGCGTATCTGACAGTAATGAGGTGACGGTAAAGGGTCCTAAAGGAACTTTATCACGTCAGTTTAATCCACTTATCACAATTAAAGTGGAAGGTGCTGAAGTCAATTGCACTAGAGCAAATGAAGAGAAGCATACAAAACAGCTGCATGGAACAACCAGAGCTTTGATCCACAACATGATTGTTGGAACTACTGAAGGTTTCCAGAAGACATTAGAGATCGTCGGTATTGGTTACAAGGCAGCTATGCAGGGTAATAAACTCAATATGAGTATTGGTTATTCACATGATATCAACGTTGATGTTGAAGAAGGAATCAAGATTGAGGTTCCAAATCCAACAACAATCGTAGTATCAGGTATTGATAAGCAAAGAGTTGGCGAAGTTGCTGCACAGATCAGATCTTACCGTAAGCCTGAACCATATAAAGGTAAGGGTATCAGATACCAGGGCGAACATGTTGCTCATAAGGAAGGTAAGACAGCTGCTGCTGGATAATAGTGGGAAAGGAGTAAAGATATGTATTCTAAAATTGATAAGAATAAAGCACGTCAGAGACGTCATGAAAGAATTAGAAACAAAGTTATCGGTACTGCTGATTGCCCACGTTTGAATGTGTTCCGTTCAAATGCCAACATTCATGCACAGATCATCGATGATGCAAAAGGCACAACTTTGGTTTCTTGTTCATCTGTAGAATTAAAACTGGACAATGGCGGTAATGTGGAAGCTGCCAAGACAGTTGGAACTAAATTAGCTGAAAGAGCTAAAGAAAAAGGTATCGAAAACGTTTGTTTCGATCGTGGTGGATATATCTACCATGGTCGTGTAAAAGCACTTGCTGAAGCAGCTAGAGAAGCTGGCCTTAAGTTCTAAGGAGTTATACATGGAAAATACAAATAAAGATAACAGAAGAGAAAACAGAAAACCTAGAAAATTCAACAGAGATGTTAAAGAATTTGAAGAACGTGTAGTTCAGATCAATCGTATTTCCAAGACTGTTAAGGGTGGTCGTAGAATGAGATTTGCGGCTATCGTAGTCGTTGGCGATAAGAAGGGTCGTGTAGGTTATGGCTTAGGCAAGGCAAATGAAGTTCCTGATGCAATCAGAAAAGCTTCTGAAACAGCTAAGAAAAACGTTAAGAGAATTCCACTGGTAGAAGGTTACAGAACCATACCACATGCAACAGTTGGTACATATGGTGCAGGTGAAGTAGTATTAAGACCTGCTGCAGAAGGTACTGGTATCGTTGCTGGTGGTGTTGTTCGTGCCATTCTCGAACTTGCAGGTGCAACTGACGTCATTACTAAGTGCGTCGGTTCACGTACACCTATCAACCAGGTTCACGCAACTATGAAGGCTTTAACAGAACTCAAGACTGTTAACAGCGTAGCTAAGTTACGTGGTCTCAAGGTTGAAGAAGTACGATAGGAGGTGTGTTATGAACTTACATGAATTGAAATATAACGAGGGTGCCAGACACACTACAAAAAGATTAGGTCGTGGTCAGGGTTCTGGCCAGGGCAAGACTTCCGGAAAAGGTCATAAGGGCCAGAATGCCAGATCAGGCGGAGGTGTTGCAATCGGATTTGAAGGTGGACAGACTCCATTCTTCAAGTCAATGCCTAAAAGAGGCTTCAGCAATTTCAACAGAATTGAATATGCTGTCGTAAATTTAAGCGATCTGAACAGATTCGAAGACGGAACTACTGTTACTCCTGAACTGCTCAAGCAGGCTGGAATCGTCAAGAAACAGCTTGATGGCGTCAAGGTATTAGGTAACGGTACACTTGAAAAGAAAGTTAATGTAACTTGCAATAAAATCTCTAAGACAGCTCAGGCTGCAATCGAAAAGGCAGGCGGCAAAGTAGAGGTGATCTAATGTTCAAAACATTCGTTGATTTCTTCAAGAATAAGGATATTAGAAAGAAAATTGGATTCACACTGATCATACTGTTTATTTATCGTCTGGGTTCTGCCATTCCGGCACCAGGCGTTAATACAACAGTTATCAAGTTAAGTGCTAACTCCCTGCTCAATATGATGTCAATCCTTGGTGGTGGCTCTATTGAACAGATGTCGATCTTCTCTCTTGGTGTAGGACCATATATCACTGCCAGCATCATTATTGAATTACTGGCTATGGATATTATTCCTGCTCTTGCTGAAATGGCTAAATCAGGTAAGAAAGGCCGTCAGCAGATGGACCAGATCACCAGATATCTTGGTGTAGTTATGGCACTTGTACAGGGTTATTTCATTGTTCAGTATCTTGATAAGGCTTATGCCGGATATGGTTTCATTGATAATCCTGGATTTACAACTTATCTGTATATTTCTGTCATCTTCACAGCTGGTACAATGTTCTTACTTTGGCTGGCTGATCAGATCACGACAAAAGGTATCGGTAATGGTACATCAATGATCATCTTTGCCGGTATCGTTGCAGATATGCCGACGACCTTCAGAGTCGTCTATGAAACATTCATTGGTGAAAACGCTACTTCTTCATTAGGAATTGGCGGCTTCATCGCTTATTGTGTAATGTATGTGGCTATCATCGTTCTGGTAGTTCTGATGCAGATGTCTGAAAGAAGAATTCCTATTCAGCAGTCTTCATCCAGAGCAATCAACAGAACAAAAGGTGATCTTAACCACTTACCATTAAAGATCAACT
Source organism: uncultured Bacillota bacterium (assembly GCA_946537295.1). Lineage (GTDB taxonomy): Bacteria > Bacillota_I > Bacilli_A > Erysipelotrichales > Erysipelotrichaceae > Colivicinus. The sequence goes on along the minus strand of CAMNFQ010000028.1, from coordinate 6,421 downwards.
CAGCATCTGTTATTCCTGTCATCTTTGCTTCTGCACTGATTCAGGGACCTCAGATCATTGCTTCCTGGGTAAATCAGGATGCTTACCAGTGGTTAGTTAAAATCTGTGATTTCAGCTCACCATGGTTCTTATGTTTCTATGCTGTGCTGATCATCCTGTTCACGTTCTTCTACACTAACCTGACCATCGATCCTCAGAAGATGGCAGATGATCTGTCTAAGAACGGACAGTATATTCCAGGTGTCAGACCTGGAACAGAAACCAAGAATTATGTCTCTAAGGTACTTAACAGAATCACTGTTCTTGGTGCTCTGTTACTGACATTCATTGCGATCTTGCCATATGTGACATCAAATCTGACTGGCTTATCTCAGCGTGCTGCAGTAGGTGGTACAGGTATCATCATCGTTGTTGGTGTTGCTATGGATACTATCAAACAGATGAAGTCACAGTTGACTTCAAAACAATACAAGAGTTTTGTAGGAAAGTAGAGGTATAAATGAATCTTCTGATAATCGGTGCTCCTGGTGCCGGTAAAGGTACTATGTCTGAGCTGATTCTGGATAAGTTTAATCTGGTCCATGTATCAACCGGTGATATGCTTCGTGCTGCTGTTAAAAACGGTACACCTGTGGGCTTAAAAGCACAGGAATACATGAACAGAGGTGAACTGGTTCCGGATGAAGTCATTCACGATATTATCGTTGAAAGACTTTCACAGGATGATATTGAACAGGGCTTCCTGTTTGACGGATATCCTCGTACCAAGAATCAGGCTGTTGATCTTGATGAGATACTTAAATCTCTGAATAAGAAGATCGATTGCGTTATCAATCTCAATATTGAAGACGAAGTTCTGGTAAAACGTATTACCGGAAGAAGATTATGCCCTGAATGTGGTGAGATCTACAACATTTATCTCAAACCATCCAAGAAGGAAGGCATATGCGATAAATGTGGCAGTGAACTCATACAGAGAAAAGATGATAATCTGGAGAGTTTGAAAGTCAGACTTTCCGAGTATCATAAAAATACTCAACCGGTTATTGAGTATTATGAAAAGACAGGTATCGTTAAACATGTTGATGCCACTGCTGGTGTTGATAAGGTGTTTGATGAGATCAAGACTGTCTTAGAAGGGTTGTGCTGATGATTTCGATTAAATCACCTCGTGAAATTGAACTGATGGATATTGCTGGCAGCATCGTTGCCAGAGTCCATAAGAAAATGAAAGAGGTAATCAAACCCGGAATATCAACATTGGAAATCAATCGGATCGCTGAAGAAGTGATCAGAGAAAATGGTGCAACTCCATCATTTAAGAACTATCAGGGATTCCCATGTGCTGTATGTACATCAGTAAACGATATGCTGGTACATGGTATCCCTGATCATACCATTCTTAAAGATGGTGACATCATCACTGTTGATGTCGGGGCCTGCTACAAAGGCTATCATGGTGATTCTGGCTGGACTTATACAGTCGGGAATGTAACTGATCCAAAAATACTCAAGCTTCTGGAAGTTACAGAAGAAGCATTGTATAAAGGACTTGAGCAGGTAAAACCTGGTAATCATGTTGGAGATATATCTAATGCGATTCAGACCTATGTAGAATCGTTTGGCTATGGACTTCCTGCTGATTATACGGGACATGGAATAGGAAGAAGCGTTCACGAAGATCCTTATGTACCAAATGTCGGTAAGGCTGGTACAATGGAACTGTTGAAAAAAGGTATGTGTATTGCCGTTGAACCGATGGTCTTCATGGGTTCAGCAAGATGTTATACACTTCCGGATGGCTGGGGAGTGAAGAGCTATGATCATTCTTTAGCTGCACACTATGAACACACTGTTGCTATTACAGACGATGGTTATAAGATTTTGACAAAGGAGGACTAGTATTTGGCAAAACAAGATGTCATCGAAATCGAAGGAAAAGTAGTTGATACTTTACCTAATGCACAATTCAAGGTGAAACTTGAGAATGGTCACGAGATCCTGGCTCACGTTTCTGGTAAAATCCGTATGCATTACATCCGCATTTTACCGGGTGATAGAGTGACTGTAGAGATTTCCCCTTATGATCTAACACGTGGGCGTATTACATTTAGACATAAATAGTCTAGGAGGGAAAACATGAAAGTAAGACCATCTGTAAAACCAATGTGCGATAAATGTCGTGTTATTAAACGCAAAGGTCGCGTAATGGTTATTTGTGAAAACCCTAAACACAAACAAAGACAAGGTTAAAAGGGAGGAAAGAAATTAATGGCTCGTATAGCTGGAGTTGATATTCCAAATAATAAACGTGTAGTTGTTTCCTTAACTTACATCTATGGTGTAGGTCTGACAACTGCCAAGAAAGTCCTTGCTGAATGTGGAATCAGCGAAGATATTCGTGTAAAAGATTTAACTGATGAACAGGAAAATGCAATCCGTAAAGTATTAGATTCCTACAAGCTTGAAGGTGATCTGAGAAGAGATACTCAGCTCAACATCAAGCGTCTGATGGAAATCGCATGCTACCGTGGCATCAGACATAGAAAAGGCTTACCTGTAAGAGGTCAGAGAACTAAGACAAATGCTAGAACTCGTAAAGGACCTAGAAGAACAGTAGCCAACAAGAAGAAGTAAGGAGGATAAACAATGGCACAGAAAGCAAAAACAACTACGCGTAAAAAACGTGTTAAGAAGAATATTGCCAGTGGCGTTGCACATGTCCACTCAACATTCAATAATACAATCGTTACAATCACTGACGAAGCTGGAAACGTTATTTCCTGGTCTAGTGCCGGTGCATTAGGCTATAAAGGTTCACGTAAGTCTACACCTTATGCTGCTCAGTTAGTTTCAGAAGCAGCAGGCAAGACTGCCATGGATCATGGAATGAAAAAGGTAGAAGTTAATGTTAAAGGACCAGGTCCAGGTAGAGAAGCTGCTATCAGAGCATTAGCTACTGCAGGTTTAGAGATCACAGCAATCAATGATGTTACTCCAATTCCACACAATGGTTGCCGTCCACCAAAGAAACCTAGAGGTTAAGGAGGAGACATATGAACAAATTTGAACGTCCTAAATTTAAAGTAAGTGACTATGTTGAATCAGAGAACTACGGTAAGTTTGTTATCTCACCTCTGGAAAGAGGCTTTGGTACAACATTAGGAAATGCTTTAAGAAGAACTATGCTTTCATCATTACCGGGTGGTGCAGTATATTCTATTAAGATAGATGGAGTATTCCATGAATTCTCATCTATTAAAGGCGTTAGAGAAGACACAACATTAATTGTATTAAATATTAAGAGTCTTATCCTGGACATCAATGATGATGATGTCTATACATTAAGGATCTCTGCTAAGGGTCCTTGCACCGTAAAAGCTGAAGATATCATTCTTCCTGCCGGTGTTGAAGTTTTAAATCCAGATCTTGAAATCGCTCATCTTGATAAGGGTGGCGAACTGGAAATGGAACTGATGGCCAGAAAAGGTAGAGGATATGTTTCTGCTGATGAAAACAAACTGTTATATCAGGGTTCATCACAGGGCATTGGCACTATCTATACTGATGCTATCTATACTCCAGTAGTAAAAGCTAATTATGCTGTTGAACCTACTCGTGTTGGTCAGTCAGCTAAATATGATGAACTTACTATGGAAGTCTGGACTGATGGTTCCATCAATCCAAAAGAATCTCTTGCCTTAGCTGCAAAGATTCTGGTATCTCATTTTGAACTGTTGACAGAAGTTGATACTGAAGTTAGCGAAATGAATTCTTTAATGAAGGATTACGTTAATGAAGGTAATGCTAAGAAAGTCAATATGTCAATTGATGATCTTGATCTGACAGTCAGATCATACAACTGTCTTAAGAGAGCTGGTATCTCTACAGTTGAAGAACTGACACAGAAAACAGAAGAAGAAATGAGCAGAGTTAGAAACCTCGGCAAGAAGTCTTTAAAGGAAGTTAAAGAAAAACTGCAGGCTCTCAACCTCTCATTCAAACACATGGACTAAGGGGGAAATGAAAGATGTGGAATCGTAGATTAGGCCGTACAGCTGACCATAGAGTAGCCCTTCTTAAGAATATGGCAACTGATCTTATCCTCAAGGGAAAGATCGAAACTACTGAGATGAAAGCTAAAGAACTCAGAAGTGTTGTTGATCATCTTATCACTACTGCAAAGAAAGGTGATCTTGCTGCCAGAAGAAATGCTGCAGCTTACTTAAGAAATGTAACTACCAAGGATGGCAAAACTGCTGTTCAGGTATTATTTGATGAAGTTGCCCCAAAATATAAAGACAGAAACGGCGGCTATACAAGAGTTACCAAGACTGGAATCAGACGTGGTGACGCAGCCCCAATGGCAACAATCGAATTATTATAATAATTAATAAAGTGCAATAATTGTTCATAATGATATTCATTAGTGCAAAAATTGCACTTTTTTATTTGCTGAAATTGTATATAATAAAAAATACTTAATTTCCTCCAGATACTACTATAAAATAATAGTAACTGGAGGAAATAATGATAAAGACGATTGATGACTTGTTGTTAGAATAATAAGAATATTGAAGGCGATGGTGGAGTTTGGACTAAAGGAAATGATGGTTCATTAAATTTCACTTTCAAGAATACGGTTGATGATACTAATACTCATACTAATTTTGTAGGAATAAAGATTGATGGCATAGATGTAGCAAAATCTAATTACGCCGCTTCAAAAGGTAGTGTAATCATTAAATTGAATCCAACATATCTAGAAACATTGTATGTTGGAAATCATACATTAACTGCATTGTTTGTTGATGATTTGAGTGCGTCTGCTAGCTTTAGAATCATATCACCGTATACTCCTGTAATTCCTAAGACAGGTATTGAATAGTCACAAAGCTCCTTCGTGGAGCTTTTTGAATAGGTTTATGATAATAATTTATAATATAAATAATGATTAAGAATAAGCGAGATTATTTTCAAATATTAATATTCTGTCTATATATGTTTATATATATGACAATTTTAGCAACCTTAAATACTAAAGCTACAGGAATTATTGATAATAATGTTCAGATAATTCTTTATTATGTCGATAGCTTCATGGTGGTTATTGGTTTTTTCTTATACCATCTTTATAATCAATTAGTTAAGAATAATAAATTGCCATTAATTCCGTGTATCGTCTTTGTTACCTTGATGATTATGGTTATGGTTGTTAATGGTGACAATTTGTTTATGATAATTGAACCATTGTTATCTTTGTTTAATGGATTACTTGGTGGTTATATATATTTTTATATGGCTTTAAGTTTAAAGAATAATCCACATATGGCTATGATTATGGCAATAGGTAATTCTTTAGCAATGATCATCCAACATTTAATTCAGTTTATTTTAAAAGCTAGTCCAACAATTATTCTTATTATTGATATTGTTATTGTTTTGTTGTTTATATATTTAAGAAATAATTTTGTTTTAGATGAAGAAGAGAATAATAACAAAAAAGAAAAGATTAAACCTTTATATCCACTAATTCCATGTTTAATTGTTGTAGCATTAACTTTCTTAAATACTTATTTTGATTCTGTTTTAGAAATTGTAATGGTATCAAGTGATTTTACTGAGATGAATGCTTATGCTTGGCCTAGACTCATTTCTTGTTTAGGATTTATTTTGTTTGGTTATGTTCATGATAAATATAATGGTAAATATGATGGTGTTATAGTTCTTGCAGGAGCTTTGATTTCAATAATAAATCCTATAATTATTTCTACTAAAACATTTTTAACCTTAGGAATGTGTTTGTTTTATATATCTATGGCTATTGAGATTGCTTATATGAATATTGCTTTTTGGAAAGTGGCGGTTAATACTTCTAAACCTTCTTTATATAGTGGTATGGGCAGAATAATTGATGGAACAACAATGGTTGTTTTAGCTTTATTAAATATAAGCAAAATTAATTTGATAGTAATTGTGGGAATTGATATTGTTGTAATAATGTTTATCTTTATTTTGATGTTTAAAGATATGTTTGTCATAGAAGAGAAAGAAATAGATTTTAGTTTACAGAAAATAAAGGATAAATTTAATTTAACTGATAGAGAAATTGAAGTGTTTGAATTATTGGTTAATAGTGATGATGGTGTACAAGAAATAGCTGATAAGCTTTATATTTCGAGAAGAACTTTACAACGTCATATATCTTCTATTTATCATAAATTTGATGTTGATTCTAGGACTGGATTAATTCGTAAGTTTTATCATAATAGTTAATTTGTTTTTCTAATAAATACAGAAATAACTACAAATCCGTAAATTATTAATATCTTATTTAGTTAAGTAAAAAAGAAAAGTAATCTTAACAATATTTTGGCGCACTTGTGACGTATTAATTGAAAATCTTCTAATTTAAGATTAA
>CAMNFQ010000027.1 GCA_946537295.1 uncultured Bacillota bacterium | reverse complement strand
AGATATTCATCATTCATCTTGCCATCCTCCATCTATTTTTTCTTTTTGAGAATTCAGTTCAATCAAATATTGTTTCTGGTCTACAAACAGACCATCTATCCTTCTGACTACTATGATCACCAGTACTCCGAATACAAGTGAGAGCATATCACTCATCAGGAATTGCAGTATTACACCGATATCACTTCCTGCAATAATTATTGAAGCGATACCTCTGAAGACTTCCATCAATACAAATCCACATAGCAGATAGATCATTGAATTGAAGAAAGAACTTCTTATATTATCTTTTCCCATCTTTTTCAGTAAGATCAGTTCAAGCATGACACCAAGATTACCGATCAGATAGATAAGATACTGATTAAGATTGCCTGACTGATAGAAGACAAATAAGACTGCATAGGCGATCGCGTTGATGATCGAATACTTGTCCCATCTCATCATGACTATCAGTAACAGTGGCAACATTATTGATATGGAATACGGTTCATCAAACCAGACTGTTGCGGCTTTGATGACCAGGTATTCACATAAGCCATACATCGCGATGAAGATCATCAGATCCATCATGCGATACTGTTTAAAACTCATATATTATTTCTCTTTTAAGACGTTTTCTGATTCTTTATCGAACAGATATACCTTGTCATATGGAAGATAGAAATCAAATTCTTCATCCATCTTAGGTGCATCATGTGGGTCAACCTTAAGGATAACAGTATCCTGATCCATTTCAATGTAGATGTTTGTAGAATCACCAAGCATCTCAGTAAGAGTAGCTAAAGCATGGATCTTATAGCCGTTCTCGATTGGTTTCATGGAAATGTTTTCTGGTCTGAAACCGAAATAGACATCACCATCTGCAAGTTTATATCTGGTCTTGGAAGCATCAAGCTTATTAGAGTTCTTATCGAAAGTAATATCATTACCCTTGATCTTACCGGTAATGAAGTTCATTGGAGGTTCACCGATGAATCCGCCAACAAACAGGTTACATGGATTGAAGTAGAGTTCTTCCGGTGTACCGATCTGCTGTACATATCCATCCTTCATGACGACGATCCTATCAGCCATAGTCATAGCTTCGGTCTGGTCATGTGTTACATAGATGGTTGTCGCATGAGTTGATCTGTGGATCTGAGTGATCTCACTACGCATCGTAACACGCTGCTTGGCATCAAGGTTTGATAATGGTTCATCCATTAAGAAGATATCAACCTGTCTGATGATAGCACGTCCGACCGCAACTCTTTGTCTCTGACCACCAGAAAGTGCTTTTGGTTTTCTGTCAAGGTAATCGGTAAGACCCAGTATACCGGCGATTCTTTGAACCTTTTCATCGATGACATCTTCATCGACACCTTCCAAGGTAAGACCGAAAGCCAGGTTATCATAAACTGTTAAATGAGGATACAGGGCATATGACTGGAAGACCATCGCAATACCTCTTTCAACTGGTGACTTTTCATTAGCTCTTTCACCATTGATCAGGAAATCACCTTTGGATATTTCTTCAAGTCCCGCAATCATTCTCAAGGTAGTTGATTTGCCACAGCCTGAAGGACCTACAAAGACAATAAATTCACCGTCCTTAATTTCCAGATTGAAATTATGAACCGCATGAAAACCATTAGGATATATTTTGTTTATATCTTTCAATACTAAATTTGACATATTAGCTCCTTTTCTATCCTCTTTGATTTACCGTTTACTTGAAAACGCTTTCTTGTATCTTATATTATAATGGATTTTTCGATAATAAAATGTAATATTTTCGTAATTATTTAATTATATTTTTCACAAATCAGACATTGTGAATTTCAGCTGTTTCGATCTTGTCTCTTTCAACATAGACTTCATTCATTTCAACCTTATCAACATTGTAGAAATAGAAACCTCCGTTATTGATCTTTTCGCATTCATAGATCATAGCCGGTTCAACATATTCCTTGTAGTTTTCGTCGAAAGTGACATTGATACTGTTCAAAGTGATCTTGGCGATCTTACTTTCAGGAAGGCCATAGAAATAGCCGGCACAGACCTTGGTATCGATACAGGCGATATTCTGGAAGACAAATTCGCCTACGACCGGAGTCAGATCACAGAATTCACGATATTCCTTACTGTCAGCATAATCATCATATTTTTCATATGAAAGATAGTAATACATATTTATTACAAGGCATGAATAGACGCCATCCATCAGGATATGATCAAAATAGACGTCTTCAACAACCGCCTTATTACCTCTGCCTCTCTTGGTCTTGATTCTAAGACCTCTGTCCGTATTCTTGAAGATGCATCTGTGAACTGTAACATTCTTGATACCACAGCTTGATTCTGAACCAAAGACGACACCACCATGGCCATCACCCATGAAACAGTTACGGATCAGGATATTTTCACATGGCTTATAGAAGTTATCAGCCATGATCTTCTTGCCTGACTTGATCGCAACGCAATCATCTCCGACAAAGATCTTGGTTCCAAGCAGCTTGATATTCTTACAGCTCTCCGGATCAAAACCATCAGTATTTGGACTGTCATAGACACTCGTCAGTTGCAGATCAATGAATTCCAGATCTTCTGAATAGAATGGATGCACATTCCAGCAAGGTGAATTGATGACACTTAAACCGATCAGTTTCACATTCTTGCATCTGTTCACAAAGAAGTTATTGCCTCTCCAGGCTCCTCTTTTGACACGATGATCGATCCACCAGTCAGCTTTATCAGCGTTACCGTTGATCGTACCATCACCAACGATTGTGATATTTTCTGAATCAAAGCTGGTGATCAGTGACATGAAACAGTCTTCAGGTTCACCTTCCCAGGAAGCATTGACAGCTGTATGATCCTCGTTATAGGCTTTGATGATCGGATAATCAGCTCTGTTGGTACTGCCGATCAGTTCAGCATCTTTCTTGAAATAGATCGTTGTATTGGATCTGATATTCAATGGACCAGTGTAATACTTGCCAGCAGGGAAAACGATCAGATCGCCATCACATTTATCCAAGAGTGCCTGAATCTTTTCTGTATTTAAAGTCTCTCCATCAGTAACAACACCATAATCCAATACATTATAGATATTGTTTGTTGGTAAGGTCTTGACCATGATGGATTGATCCTTGATCCTGATCTTATATTCGTGATCAGGTTCCAGATCAAAAACGGTAAAGATATTGCGGTTTTCATCTTTACGATACAGTTCTCCATCTACATAGACATCATATGACTTGTCGTAGTAATAAGCTCTGTTATAATCTGATTCAAAACTTACCGATACCGGTGTGACATTGATTACATTAAACATTTAGCAGCTCCTTGAAATGTGGATTATCTTTTATCTGTTCTATGAAGATTTCTGCGATCATCTTGGCACCCTTCATCCTGAGATGGGTATTATCTTCTAGACCATCAGGATAATTAGGATACATGCCGGCAGGAAAATTCATGAAATATTCCTTTGATTTTTCATCGCCTGTTTCTGCGATCTTTTCTCTGGTCAAAGTGCACATATCGATCAGATCAGTATTGCTTTCTTCAGAAAGTCTGATCATAGCTTCACGATAACCGGTATGGCAATTCATCTTGATCGAACCATCTTCATTGAACCAGCGACGATATACCGGTGTCAGAAGCAAGACATAGGCACCTTTTTTCTTGCATTCACTTACCATATAGGAAAGATTGTCATGATACTCATAGTCAGGTCTCGTATATCTTTCCAGATCATAGTCGTGAGAATCATTATGACCAAATTCAATAATAACGATGCTTTCACTATCGACTTTCTTCAAGGCATTCTCAAAAAGTCCTTCTTCAATAAAAGACTTTGTACTGCGACCATTCTTGGCACAGTTGATCAGTTGTACATCTTCCTTGAATCTGCCTTCAAGTGCCTGAGGCCAGCCGGTCTGCGGAAAGGTGGTCTCATCATTATATTGCATCGTGGAATCGCCTAAAAATATGATCTTCATTAATAAGTCTCGCTGTAGGCCATGATAAATGGTGCTACACCCTTTACTTCATTCACTGAGATATTTTCAGACATATAGTATTCAAATGAACCGTCTCTCTTGAAATTATCAAGTCCGCCGACCTGACAGATATTATAGAGATTACGTCCATCAAATTCCTTAGCTACAACAGTATCAAAGACCTGATGACCTAATGCATCATCAGCTAAAATACCAAGTCTTTTACCCTTCATGATTCCATAGGCAAACATGACGGAACCGGAAGTTTCAAGATAGTTATGTTCTTTTCTGATATCAACCAGCTGATACAACATACCTTCTTCAAGATATGGTTTAAGACCTTCGATCTGTTTTTCCAGTATTTCCTTACAGATATCCAGATGCAGTTCTTCATAGATATCAGCAGCAGCCATCATGACCCAGCCACAGGCTCTGGCCCAGACATTAGGTGATTTACCAGTCTGCTTATCAGCCCATTGCATGACCTTGGCTTCATCATAGGCATGGACAAAGAGTTTACGATCTTCATCATAAAGTCTCTTAACTAAGGTATGTAACTGCTTATCGACATCAGCCTTGCTTTCTTCGATACCGAATTCATTGGCATACATTGCCACATAGAGGACACCCATATAGATGCCATCCATCCAGACCTGGTTAGGATAGATACGCTTGTGCCAGAAAGAACCTTCCTTGGTACGAGGATGTTTCATCATCTGATCATACATAGCCTCCAGGGCCTTTGCGAATCTTTCTTCCTTGCAATCACGGTAGAGTTTCATCAGGCCGATACCGGGACAGACATCATCGATAGAATAATCCAGAGGATTATACTCCTTGATATAGCCATCAGGAAGGATCGCATTATCATAGAAGTTATAGACAAAATCATAGTATTTCTTATTGCCGGTAACCTTATACATATCATAAATAGCTGTCATCAGGATACCATCTTCATAACACCATCTGCCTGCTTTGTATGGTGTAAATAATTCCATATATCGATCGATATATTTATCAATTGTGCTATTCATCCTCTAACCTCCTTATATATTGTATGGATGTCTCTATATCAGCTCCTGTAACTCCTTCAAGTATCAAGGCAGCATCACTTACTTCTTCTTTGATTCTTGAAATATAGTATTTCCAGTTCATTATGCCCTGTCCGATACCACATTGAACAAGTTTTCCATCAACAACATTGAAATCCTTGAGATGGAATACTCTTATCTTATCCTTAAACAGTTTCATACAGCAATCAAAAATCTCATCTGCCTGTTTATAGTTTTCAATATTCAGATAATTATATATATCAACTGTTACATCATTGATACCGGTTTCCTGGATCAGACGATATAAAAGTTCAGGTTCATAGATCGTATGAGCATAGGCTCCTTCAATGATTGGTCTGGTCTTGAAGATGTTGCCATACTTCTTTAATTCACTTACGGTATTCCGAACGATCTCATAAGCCTCTTGGGTATGATTGTATTCGTTGTAGGTCCATTTATCGCCATTGGCACTGCCGGTTTCTGAACCGATCAGAGCACAATCAAAGACCTTGCCGGTCTCCATACACCATTTGAAATACTCAACACCATCTGCCCTTTTTTCTTCATCAGGATGGATCATGTTGAAATATGCTCCGATCATCGCTACGCTTATATTATTCTTTTTCAGTTTGTCTGAAAGCTCAAGAATAAAATACGGATCCATATTAAAATCCTTGAATGCCTTCTTATAGACTAACTGCAGACAATCCAGATCAAACTGTTTTATGCTGGCAATAAAATCATCAACACTTTGAAATGGTGCACCGGGCAGATCATGCCCTCTGATTCCTAGTTTTAATCTCATAGACACCCCACTGTTCTTAAGACAAAGATCACCAGCAGCAGACTGATGATCGAAAAGGTTGTTGAATAGATAACGATCTCATTAGCCAGATCGCTATCTCCTCCCAGTTCACTAGCCATGATTGCACTGGCTACGGCAGTTGGTGAAGCAAAAACTGATACCAGTATCGCATACTCCACCTGACTTGTGATATTCATAAAATAAGCTGCAGATAAGATCAGAAGCGGAAAGATCACAATCCTAAGTCCCACGACATATACCAGTTTTTTCAGATTGGTGATACTGTGGGAAAAATCAAGCGAAGCACCTACCAGTAAAAACGCAAAAGGTGTCGACATGCTTGAAAGATAGGACAGGACCGTATAGATAAAACTCAATCTGTCTTTGATCAGAAATGTTACTGAAGGAACAAGCGATCTGATCATAAGTACCAGTAAACCCAATAGAATCGAATCGATACAGGGATTGCTTATAAGTCCTTTGAATGTCCGCTTGAGAATCTTTTCATTCTCATTTTTATCACTGTAATACGCCAATGCACATACCGAAATGATATTAAAGACCGGTATGACAAAGATCGATGCCAGTGAAATCTCGCTGCGTAGCTGGCCAATCATTTCCGGATCAGAAAACATCATCGTTGCCAAAGGAATACCCAGATACGCAAAATTGGAACGTGTTGCCCCTTGGATTATTACACCCTTCTGGTTCTTCCGATCGGCGATCAGATTAGCTGCAATCAGAGAAATAACGAATTCTATTAAGATCGCAATAACGACAAAGCTGATAAAACCTATCGGGAAACTATCCAGAGAAGAATCATAGAGATTCTTGAACAAAGAACACGAAAGCAACACATAGAAACAAAGTTTCTTTCCCTGAGTTATGAAAGCTTCGGTAAACATACCGATCTGTTTAAAGATATAACCCATAAGCATCAGGATCGCCATAGGCATGACGATATTGAAAGAAAACAGCAGATTATTCATTTAGTTATAAGGATACTGTCCTTATCTGATATCTGTCATCTTGACATCATCCATGTCATCGAAATCCTGGTTTTCACCAGCCATACCCCAGATAAAGGTATAGTTTCTCGTAGCACTAGCGGAATGGATCGACCATGATGGTGAAATGACAGCCTCTTCATTTCTCATGACGATATGTCTTGTCTCATCAGGTTCACCCATCAGATGGATCACGATATCGTCTTCCTTGAGTTCAAAATAGAGATAGACTTCCATACGACGATCATGTGTATGACAAGGCATGGTATTCCAGACACTTCCTTCACAAAGGGAAGTCATGCCCATAACCAGCTGACATGATTCAACATAACCCGGATGGATATATCTTCTTAAGATTCGATGATTACTTGTTTCAAGCGCACCAAGTTCCTTGGTGAAAGCTTCTTCCGGTTTTACTAAAACAGTCGGATAGCTGGTATGTGCCGGTGTTGAATTGAAATAGAATTTTGCCGGATTGGCGTAATCCTTGGAATCAAGGGTAACTTCCTTAACTCCTCTTCCGACATAGATCGCATCCTTGTAGCGTAAAACATATTCTTCACCATCAACGGTTACAATACCTTCACCGCCGATATTGAAGATACCCATTTCTCTGCGCTGTAAAAAATATTCAGCACGAAGTTCATCACCAGCTTCAATAAACAGTTTCTTGCTGGCAGGAATACCTCCTCCGACAATGATCCTGTCGATATGTGAATAGACATATTTGATCTCATCCTTCTTGAAAAGATCCTGGATCAGAAATTCACTTCTTAATCTGTCAGTGTCGTAATGCTTGGCGTCTTTTGGACTGCAGGCAGTTCTTAATTCCATTAATTTTTCTCTCCTTAATTATAAAAATAGGTATTTTTACAATTTTATTATATCTTTATTTTATTTTTTTATAGCATAATTTAGATATGGAATATGATATCGAAACTTATGAACAATACCATTACGCTCTGAAACAGGGAAAAAGAAACGTCAGACAACGTCGCAGAGAAGGTCTTAATACCCATCCTGAAGTATTGGATGATCTGGTCAACGTCTATGACTGTTCACAAGAAAGACTTGGAGAGATCACGGTTCCGGCTGAACTGGTTGTTGGCACCAAGACTTCTTCCAGAACACTTTCTTTTTCGGCTGATTTCATGCCTCTTTTCAAGGAAAGAAGTGAATTTGCGGCCAAATGGCGGGAAGTATGTAAATATCATCTTTCTGATACAGGTATTGTCGAAGCACCGACAGCCTATGAATATCTGGGTAAATTCTACATCATCGAAGGAAACAAACGTGTTTCAGTCTTAAAATCCTATGGAGCCGTTCATATCGTTCTGGATGTCATCAGACTTCTGCCTCCTAGACTTAATAAGGCTTCTATCAGAAAATACTATGAATTTCTGGAGTTCTACAAGCTTTCCAAACTCTATTCCATTCAGTTTTCCAAAAGACAGTATTATCGCCGTTGTCAGAGACTTCTGGGTTTTGAACCTGATCATGTCTGGACCAGAATGGAAAGGATAAGGATCGTTGGCCTTTTGGGAAGAATTGAAACACACCTAAACAAATATAAGATCAAGACCCACCATTGTGACTGTCTGGTCGCTCTGATGGAACTATATAGCTATGATACGCTGTTCAATATGAGTGATGCGCAGCTTGATAAGGCCATTTCAACAAATAAGATAAGACTAAGTTATGGTCATGGACCATATCGCATCATGTGTGTAGCTGATGAGGAAGACCTGGGACTCTACTCACAATATGCCAAGACTGAACTCAAGGATACAGACTTCATCATCTCCTGTGGTGATCTTTCACCCGAATATCTGGAATTTCTGGTCACAAGCTGTAATAAACCGTTGTTCTATGTTCATGGAAACCATGATTCCCGCTATGACTTTAAGCCACCTGGAGGCTGTACCTGTATAGATGATGATCTCTATATCTATCAGGGAATCAGGATCCTGGGATTGGGAGGATCATTCAGATACAGTAATGATAAATATCAGTATACTGAACTTCAGATGCAAAGAAGGATCAGAAAACTGCGACATAAAATCCGTAAAGCGAAAGGAGTAGACATCGTAGTTACTCATGCGCCGATCAGGGGCTATGGTGATATGGAGGATTATGCTCATAGAGGCTTTGAATGTTTTGAAAAGCTGCTCAATGAACTGCATCCGAAATACTGGCTCTATGGTCATGTACATCTTATCTATAACTACAAGTTACAAAGAAGTATTGAATATAAGGAAACTACGATAATAAACTGTTATGACAAACACGAAATCATCTACTAAAAATCTTGAAATTGCCTACATTGGCGGAGGATCACGCGGTTGGGCCTGGACCTTCATGACTGATCTGTCCCTGGAAAAACAGCTCAGTGGTACGATCAGACTCTATGATATCGATCACAAAGCATCTAAGATCAACGAAAAGATCGGTAATGATCTTAGGTCCGATAAGAAATGTGTATCCGACTTTAACTATCGTTCAGTAAATACCCTGAAACAGGCACTTACTGGAGCAGACTTTGTGGTGATCTCCATCCTGCCTGGTACATTTGATGAAATGGGATCAGATGTCCATACACCAGAGAAATATGGCATCTATCAGTCTGTTGGTGATACCGCCGGACCTGGTGGCTATATCAGATCCTTAAGAACTATCCCAATGTTTATTGAGATAGCTGAGGCAATAAAGAAGTATTCACCGGAAGCCTGGGTCATCAATTACACCAATCCGATGTCGATCTGTGTCAAGACGCTTTATGAAACTTTCCCACAGATCAAGGCCTTTGGCTGTTGTCACGAAGTATTCAATACGCAAGAGGTTCTTGCCTCAATCTTGAGTAAACAGCTTGGTATCAAGAATATCTCAAGATCTGATCTCTATACAGAAGTAATCGGTATCAACCATTTCACCTGGTTCACCAAGGCGTCATATAAGGATATCGATATCTTTCCAATCTATGCTGAATACGTCAACTCTCATTTCGAAGAGGGCTATGAATTCACCAGCAATAACTGGATGAACTCCGTCTTTTCCTGTGCTCACAGAGTGAAGTTTGATCTGTTCAGAAAATATCATTACATCGCATCCGCAGGAGATCGCCATCTGGCGGAATTCATGCCTGGTGATCTGTATCTGAAGGATCCTGAAACAGTAAAGAAATGGAAGTTCACCCTGACACCTATATCCTTCAGAAAACAGGATCTGCAGGAACGTCTGGCAAGATCTGAAAGATTATATAATAATAAAGAGAAAATAAAGCTAAAATCCACAGGTGAAGAAGGTGTTCAACTGATCAAGGCACTCTGTGGCTTGAAGAATAAAATATCAAACGTCAATCTGCCTAACTACGCATTACAGATCGCCAATCTGCCAAAAGATGCGATCGTTGAAACAAACGCTCTGTTTACCTATGACAGCGTAGCTCCGATCTATTCCGGCAATATGCCAGAAGATATCAGGCAACTGACGATGCCACACATCAATAATCACAAACTGATCTATGAAGCATGTATCGAAAAAGATCGTAAAAAAGTATACAAGGCCTTCAGAAATGATCCAAATATCAATTCCCGCCTTGATAACAGAACTATCAGATCCCTGGTAGATGAAATGATAGATAATACCAGCAAATATACCGATTTATAAATCTAAACAGGAGGAAATGATTTATGGCATTACATGTAATGGATGAAGCCAATCGCTGCTTACAATGTAAAAACCCAATGTGTCGTACCGGCTGTCCGATCAACACCAACATCCCTGAAGCAATCAGACTCTTAAGAGAAAACAAACTGAATGAAGCAGGCAAGATGTTGTTTCTCAACAATCCTCTTACAACTGTATGTTCACTAGTATGTAATCATGAAAAACAGTGTGAGGGACATTGTGTACTCAATCATAAAGGTTCACCGGTACACTTCTCAACAATTGAAAACTACATCTCTACAACCTATGCCAACCAGATGACTGAAGGTCCTAAACCTTCAAATGGCATCAAGGTAGCCATTGTCGGATCTGGCCCAGCCGGTCTGACGATTGCGGTCATCCTGGCCCGCTATGGCTATCAGGTCACGATCTTTGAAATCAGAGACAAGATCGGTGGTGTCTTAAGATATGGTATTCCGGAATTCAGACTTCCTAAATCCGTTCTTGATGATTTTGAAATGAGACATCTGCTGATGAAAGGCATCAAAGTTCGTCCTAATACAACGATTGGTACTTCAATAACTGTTGATGATCTGTTCAGAGACGGCTATAAGGCAATCTTTGTCGGAACCGGAACCTGGAGACCTAATACTCTGGGTATCAAAGGTGAAACATTCGGTAATGTTCATTTTGCGATCGATTACCTGGCTTCGCCTGATTCCTACCATCTAGGTGAAAATGTCATCGTTATCGGTGTCGGTAATGCGGCAATGGATGTTGCCAGAACAGCTATCCGTAAAGGATCAAGAAATGTCACCTGCTTTGCCAGAAGAGACAGTGTATCAGCTTCTCAATATGAATATTCATATGCTCAGCTTGAAGGTGTAAAATTTGAATTCAACAAATCACCTGTTGAAATACTTGATGACGGTGTTATCTTCAAAGATACTGTTACCGATGAAAATGGTAAGACCACTGTCGTTGAAGGAAGCGAAAAGACCTATCCAAGCGATAGCGTCATCATCTCAGTTTCACAAGGTGCTATGAACAGAATCGTTTCGACAACCAAAGGACTTGACGTCAACGAGAAAGGTCTGCTGATAGCTGATGAAAACGGCCATACATCAAGACCTGGTATCTTCACTTCTGGTGATGTTGTCTCTGGTGCCAAGACTGTAGTTGAAGCAGTAGCCGCCAGTAAAAAGACTGCTGAAGCAATGCACGAGTATCTGCAATCACTGCCAAAAGAATAATACAATACTGATATGGGTATCCTTACGGATACCCATTTTTTTATTTAATCTTTCATTATTCCATTCTTCAGACAGGCAAACGGAAGGATGAAGCAATAGTAAATTATTTAATATGCAATCCATATTTATCACCAAATAGTTACATCAATTCTGTTTTCAGTTTCTGCGTATTTAATTTCACCACTTTTAGTTTTTGGTTTTAAAAGCTCTTTATCCCCTTTATAATCATTAGGAAAAGATATTTTAAGCATATCAGGCGAAGGATGGCCTTTAATCAGATACAGTTCTGAAATATCTAATGTTGCATTATCTTTTATTTCAAAATTTAGAGTACCACCAGTAACTGTAATTGTTCCACTCAATTTAACTTTAGCGTTTCCACCAATACCAATTCCACTATAATCACTCTCAGGTAAAATAATATCACCTAAATCTATATCTAAATCAGAATAAATCAAACCATAAGAACCGCCTGTTTCTGAAACATATATTCCTTTTTCCATAATATAATTTATAAAGTCTATATCCTTCTTTTTCAGTTCTTCAGCCTTATTATCGTTAAAATAATTAAAGTTAACAGTTATAAACTTACCATCATCACTGATGTCATAGAAAGAATAATTTTCTGTAATATATCTCTCAGTATTTATTCCATCTTCAACACCTTTAGGAAAAATTACGTTTTTATACGATGTATTTTCAATGATTATGAATGGTGATTTTAGTTTTTCATAGTCAACAAATTCATCTATCGTAAAATCCATATTTACACTTTCCGCATTTATTATTTTTATTTCATGCGTTCCATAATTATCTCCAAATATTCTTACTGGTTTATTATCAGCCTCAACAACAATATTATGATCAATTGTATTTAAATCAATTTGAATAATTCCTTCACTGTCAATAACCAAAGTATAATCATCTTGCATTGGAATATCGTTTGGAGAGTTATGAATATTGTTTGGCTCAATTGGAGTAAAATTAGCCATTAATTTCTTATATTCCACTATCTTCTTTTCGAAATTATTTATTGTGTCCTTTTTCTTAGAAGACTTTGCGTTTGGTAATAACTTCTTAGCTAGTTGTTCAACATTAAAATCATTGATTTTATTATCATCTAAAATAAATAGAATTTTACTTTCATCAATACTAGTGAAGCTTCTTATTATCTCTATAAATATTTCAAATGCATAGTCAATACTCATTCCATTATAATAGCCAGTATTTGTTCCTTCATTGAAATTAGTTGCATAATCAATAACAGTATTTTGATCGTTGGATTTTATTATAAATTCTATTTTTTCGTCTTTTTCTTCATTTAAAACAAGCCCAATATAATAGTCCCCCTCTTTTATTGGTTCGACTTTATTATCACATGCACATAAAACTAAAAGAAAAATAACAAATAATACACTCCATATTTTTTTCATTTATCTTTCCTCGTATTGTCTATCTATAAAATCTCTATCATAACCTTCTGTTAAAGTTAGATTATATAACCAACCAGAATTCCCACCATCTCCTCCGCCAGCAATATCAAGAATCCTTGAAAGATCATCCTTGATATAAACAAACCAACTCATTTTAGAATTTGAGCCAACAGCAGTTGTAGCGATCTTATTTCCATCTCTTGTATAGACTTCAACGATACCATAATCTTTAATAACTACATATCTAGAATCATTTGTAAACCATGCAGCTTGACCACCATAATTCAAAGTCCATAGTGGTTCTCCAGTATCAGCATTTAACATATACAAGCCATTATCTCTTGCACCTGTATCATTACCCCAGAATAGCATAGTTTCATCAGGAGATATTGTCAGCTTAGTACCACGAGATCCAGTTTGAAAACTCCAAATTGTTTCTCCAGTCTTTCTATCAATGCATAATAGTTTATTATCCATTCCTGTTGCTTTAGGCGAAACATAAAGATGTTTTGAAGACATAATCATATCAATTGGAAATCCAGCTGCAGTAAAAGTTTGCCACAACATCTTTCCTGTTTTTGTATCATATGCACAAATGCATTCTTGCGAGCCCATATACAATATTGAATCATCTTCAGAAAAGATTAAATGTCTAATCTGTGCACCTCGATAATCTTTCCACAAAATTTCTTTATTCTGAACGTCCATGATGCCTATGCTATTTTCACCTGTAACATCTAGGGCAACATACCTATTGTCATGAGATATCGCCATTTCAAATACACCGTGATCCAATTCAAAAACTTTGTTTCCATTTATATCGAAAATCGTTGCTTTTCCAATATCAGCTGAGGGATTTTCAAAATCATAATTATTATCATTAATACTTTCGCTTGAAATAGTAGTACCTATTAAGGAACCATCATAGGAAACACATACGCATGGTGTTTGAATTCCTAATTGTTTTCTAAAATATAGATTTCCATCTTCATCAAAAACATTTAAGTAAGCTGTTTGGTTTGCACCTGATTCTTCATCATGAAATTTTACAGTCGCAAATACGCCATTATTATAGTCATAGTAATTAGCCTGTCCACCATAATCTGTTTCTTCATAATAGTCATAGATTAGATGATTATATTTATCAGGTACCACAATAGTTAACTCATATTCTTTTTCTTCAATAGGCTGAATAAAGACAGACTTTTGTCCATATATTTTTTTATCTTTGATATAATCTGAATATTTCACATTTTCTTGAATAGTATTATTTAAAGCAAATAAATCACCTATAACCATAGTTACCATCTTTCCATCTTGTGGCGCTCTTTCTCCATCCACAAAAATTGTATATCTTGCATAAGTTTCATCTGTTTTATATAGAACGATTGGTACTTTCAATGAAAAGCTGCCATCATAACTGGTAAACATTTCTACAGTATCTGATCTGCCATTGTTTTGAGAAAAACCAGTAAGTCTAAAAGGCATGAATGGTAACGGATTACAATCCTCATCGTAAATTGTTCCTTTGATTGTGGCGTATTTAAATTCACACTCATCTTGATTTTTAGTTCTATTTTCTAAAATTAAAATGATATCTTCACTAATGTTTCCTTGCCTAATTTTTGCTTTTGTATCAATATCCATTTCATTAATGTCATTTTCATCAAAAGGATATACTTTAAAAGCGATATGTGAATTAAAATCTTTAAAAAACGAATAACTAATTCTAAGATATGTTTCTTCTTTTGGCATTAATACATCTTTTGTATAAAATGGCATAAAAGTATTAGTTGTATCTTCCATAAATCTTAAGGTAAGGTCATATTTTTCATCGTATTTATCATCTTTTTTAATCTTTTCATATAACTCATATGACAAATCACTTCCATCTGGAATATCTGCATAAGTATAGATATATACTGGATCTTTACTTATATTGCTTATTCTAAGTACTCTTTCACTCTGCTCATAATAATCAAGAACCATCTGTTCTATACCTTCAACTTTTATATAACTGTTTTGAGCTAACACTTTAGTTCCGAAATAAGAATAGTATGATAAATATTCGTTTCCGTCTTCGTATGTTTTATATTGACTCAAATCTATCTTAGGATTATTCGAAACTTTATCGTTTAAATCATCTAATCCTATTTTATGAATAAGCTGATCTGGGCTCACTTCATATAAATCCAATAAAGCATGAATCTTTTCTCCTACATCATCTGGCTTATTAAAATATTCATTCCAATTTCCTAATTCATATTTGTAATTATCATATTTATATTCACCAACAGCATCTACTAATGATTGTTTAAAATTATCTGGCAAATCATCACGATAATAATCCAAAACGTTAATCATATAATCTTGCCAAATGTCAGATAATCCTTCAGAAATTTTATTATCAACTTCTTGTTTTGTAAAAACCTTATCACCAAAAAAGTTCGTGCCATTATTTGTGGAATTATCATCGATCATACTGCAACCAGCCATTAACAACAGCAACAGTAAGATTACTATCTTTTTCATAGATAACCTCCTTGTTATATTAAAGAAGTTTAATATAATTATTCAACTTAATTGTATGTTTGGTTTTTATATCCTAAGGGGTGATTTTGGGGTGATAATGATATACTTTAATTAATATGAAAGACAGATTAAGTATCAGAATGTCTTTGCTTATTGGACTATCATTTTTCTGGAGTGGCTCACTATTTTTAACTTGGATGTATCATTTAAATGATTTAGCAGTTCCAAGCATTTATGTGGATATACATACAGATATCATCGGTTATTTTTGCCAAGCAATTGGTTGCTTGATTTTAGCGCATTTAATCCAAAAAAGAAGAATAAAAAATGAAAGATTCTTTTTTCTATTTATCAATTCTATTGATTTTGTCTTAGGCGTAATATCCTATACAACTAATAATCAATTAATCGCTTTGATATTTGGGTATCTAATGAATTTCGTACATGGTTTTATTGCTGGTATTTATCTATGGTATCTAGCTAAATATGTTGAAACAAAAAAGCGTGCCTTAACTTTTGGAGCGGGATATGCTTTGGGTACAATTGGTTCATATTTAATTTCTATTATCCTACCTAACAATTTCCTAAATAGTATTCATGTTTTTCTTTTATATGGCTTAACAATTGTACTTATCTATCTTTTAGATAACAAACATAAAAAAATAACTGATAATTTCTCTTTAATTAAATATGACAATAAGTTGCTAATTCTATTGATTGTTTTTATAGTTACAATAAATACTGTTAAAAATGGTAGTTTTTATTTTCCTATGCAAGATATTAATTTAGGCACAAGTTTGGAACTTTCTAGATGTGCCTATGCAGTGGGTTTATTAATAGCTGGCGTTATAAATGATTCAAATAGAAAACATGGTTTAATATTATGTCTTGTGTCACTAATATTTCCCTTTGTGATGTTGACGCTCGAGCAACTTATTGAAGCGAAAACTATTGTTTGGATTCTTAATTATTTCTTTAATGGTTTCTTTAATGTTTATCGTATTATATTATTTTCTGATTTGTCTAACAGCAAAGAAAACTATTATATTTCTGGGTTTGGCTTAACTTTTGGAAGAATTGGAGACAGTTTAGGGGCACTTTTGGGTATACTTTTTGGTTCGAAAGAAATATTCTATATTATTCTTATGGTCATCCTGTATTTTCTTTCTATAATTTTGATTATAAATATTTATAGTAGCTTATATAATAATGCGGTTTCTTCTGATGAACATTTTTTTAACAATTATGCTTTCTCTTTAAGGGAAAGAGATGTTTGTAAACTAATATTACAGAATAAATCTAATAAAGAAATTGGTGCAACGTTATTTATTTC
>CAMNFQ010000026.1 GCA_946537295.1 uncultured Bacillota bacterium | reverse complement strand
TGAATATGTGCTAAGTAATTAATATTTGCTGCAGAGTTTCAATACTTTATCCGCCTTACGGATAATCACTGATTCATCGGTATCGCCAACATCCTTACCATCCGCATAGACTTTAGCCTGGCCATGATTGACCTTGGCTGTCACCACCTGATCATCGCTGATGACAGATGGATAGGAATTATGCGTACAGATCGGCGTAAGAGACAAGACCTTCGCATTGTAATCGATAAGTGGTCCTCCTGCTGCCAGGTTATAGGCAGATGATCCGGTTGGAGTTGAGACAATTAAGCCATCACCTCTTAGATCACAAGAATTCCATAAGGTATCATAATGCAGATCAACCGTCTCACCAAAGTTTACTTTGGATACTACGATATCATTTACTGCCAGGAATTTCTTTCCTTCGAATTCACATTCCAGCGTAGTACGTCTGGTCAGAACAGATCTTTTAACTATCTCATCGAAGTCTTCGATCTCATCCTGTTTCATCAGACACAGATATCCTTTTCTTCCGGCATTGATACCGATCAGCGGTTTATCAGCAGCCAAAGCTTTCTGCGCAGCTTTAAGAAGGGCACCATCTCCTCCTAAGGAGACGATGTAGTCCGCTTCTTCAAAAAGGTCACATATAATATGACCTTTTCTTTTCAGGACTTCAGTCAGTTCCTGAGCATCCTGTTTCTGTTTATCAGTGTAGATATTGGCGCTGATATAAAGTTTCATTATCTCTTGCTTAAATATTCATCAATTGATTTAGCTGCCAGTTTACCAGCACCCATAGCTGAAATAACTGTAGCAGCACCGGTAACAGCATCACCACCGGCATAGACGGCATCTCTTGAAGTAAGACCGTCTTCGTTGACGATGATACCACCGTGATCATTTACATCAAGACCCTTAGTTGTGTTCTTGATGAGTGGGTTTGGAGATGTACCGATTGACATAATGACGGCATCGACATCAAGGACGAATTCACTGCCCTTAATTTCAACTGGTCTTCTTCTGCCAGATGCATCAGGTTCACCAAGTTCCATCTTGACACACTTGATACCAGTGACGAAACCATTCTTTGGATCTCTTGGATCATCAGGGTTGTTGTAGCCAAGAATTTCAACAGGGTTGTTGAGGAGTCTGAAATCGATTCCTTCTTCTTTCGCATGTTCAACTTCTTCCTTACGAGCTGGAAGTTCTTCCATTGAACGTCTGTAGACGATATAGACCTTTTCAGCACCTAATCTTAAAGCTGTACGGGCAGCATCCATGGCAACGTTACCACCACCGACAACTGCAACCTTACCACCCTTCATGATAGGAGTGACTGGATCTTCTTTATAAGCCTTCATCAGATTTGATCTGGTCAGGAATTCGTTTGCGGAATAAACACCCTTGTAAGCTTCACCTGGGATGTTCATGAATCTAGGAAGACCTGCACCTGAACCAACGAAGACAGCTTCATAGCCCATTTCGAAGAGTTCATCGATTGTTAATGTCTTACCGATAACAACATTTGTTTCAACATCAACGCCTAAAGCCTTTAATGTTTCAACTTCCTTGGCAACGATCTTCTTAGGAAGACGGAATTCAGGAATACCATATACCAATACACCACCGGCAGTATGTAATGCTTCATATACTGTAACCTTGTAGCCTTTCTTGGCAAGGTCACCAGCACAAGTTAATCCTGAAGGACCAGAACCAACGATCGCAACCTTGTGACCGTTTGGAGCTGGAACAGGTGGCTGTTCCTTATTGTTTTCGTTATGATAGTCAGCGACAAATCTCTCAAGTCTGCCGATACCAACAGGTTCAAATTTGATACCTAAAGTACATTTAGATTCACACTGTGATTCCTGAGGACATACACGTCCGCAGACAGCTGGTAAAGAAGAAGTAGTAGAAATGATCTTGTATGCTTCTTCGAAGTTTCCTTCTTTTACCTGAGCGATAAATTCAGGAATATGAATGTTTACAGGACAGCCTGATACACATGGCTGATTCTTACAGTTAAGACATCTCTGTGCCTCTTCAACAGCGATTTCAGCAGTATAGCCAAGAGCAACTTCTGAGAAGTTATGAGCTCTTACGCTAGGCTCCTGAGTAGGCATTTCATGTTTATTAGGAATAATTGCCATTCTTATTAAGCCTCCTTCTTGAACAGATTGCATGCTTCTTCATAAGCATGTCTTTCGAAATCCATATACATTCTGTTTCTTGACATAGCCTCGTCAAAGTCTACTTCATAACCATTGAAGTCAGGACCATCAACACAGGCAAACTTGGTAACTTTCTTACCATCCTGGTTCAGTGTAAGACGGCAACCACCACACATACCAGTACCATCGATCATGATAGGGTTCATAGATACTGTAACCGGAATATTATATGGTTTAGCAGTAGCAACAACAAACTTCATCATGATTAACGGTCCGATTGTAATGATCTCATCAAATGTTTCACCATTTTCCAGCATTTCCTTTAATGGAACGGTAACATTACCATGCTGGCCATAAGAACCATCATCAGTCATTACATATAACTTATCAGAACAAGCTTTAAACTCATCTTCAAGAATAAGGATATCCTTGCTTCTGAAACCGATAATGCTTGTAACATTCGCACCTAATCTGTGGAATTCCTGAGCAACAGGCATAGCGATGGCACAACCAACACCACCACCTACGATACAGACTTTCTTGATACCTTCAGTATGAGTAGCAACACCTAAAGGACCTACGAAATCCTGCAGACATTCACCTTCTGCCTTGTGATTCAGCTTTTCAGTTGTTCCACCAACAATCTGGAAAATAATCTTTACAGTTCCCTTTTCTGGGTCTGTTCCGGCAACAGTCAAAGGAATTCTTTCACCTTCTTCATCAACTCGCAGAATAATGAACTGTCCCGGTTTTGCTTTGTTCGCAACTAATGGTGCTTCAATTTCCATCTGTGTAACAGTTGCGTTCAAAGACTTCTTACTTACAATCTTGTACATTAGAAAACCTCCGTATTCCACCCTATATTATAAAATAAAAGACAACGTTTTAGTCGTCTTTCTTAGCAAATATACTCATTTTTTGCCAGCTTTGATTTTTAAGAGATCTTACGTGATAAAATGACCAGACTAATATTGCTGTCTACAGCGTTGTCAGGATCAAAACCTTCCTGTTCATAAGCTGACATATCATGTCCCTGAACTGAGACAGGCCCCTTATTTTCAAATCCGCATCTTTCATAGAATTTTATCGCTCTATCAAGATTGGAATAAGTGCTCACATTGATAAATTCACATGAAGGATATCTATCCTTTATATATTTACAGACAAGTTCAGTGATTTTTTCACATTCTTTTTCTTCTTTATCATCTTTGATCAGTAACTGTAATGCTCCATATTCTTTTCTGATGATATTGTTTAAAGAAAAATAACCGATCAGTTCATTATCACTTTCAATTGCGTAATAGCGATCTCCTCTGAGTTTTTCATTCAGAAGATAATAGCGGTTTTCTGATCCTTTGGAGATATCCGCAAACATATAGTCATCAGGATAATCCCAGGAAACGATCATTTCCGCATCTTTCTGTTCTAACGGTCTAAAACTGTATTCCATCTTTCTTCATCCTCTTCAGCAGATCTTTCAGTATGTCTTCATGATCAAAGGCAAGATCACTTATCTCAAGATCAAAGTCTTTTCCTTTTAATATGATCTTTCCATCATCTTCTATCGGTAAGAACCAGCCACAGTCTCTGGCATCATCCTTGGCTTTGGCTTCTAGTTGTTTGCCTCTTAGATCCTTCATATAGGCGGCTGAAACCGTCCATCCTCTTGGATCTCGGCCCGGTTTGGAATAGACACCAAGCAGTTCCATCTCATCAGTATCAATATCAGTCTCTTCCTTAAGTTCCCTGATTGCGGTATTACGTAAATCTTCATTTCTGTTGGCAAAACCACCGGGAAAAGCCCAGTAATCTAGGTATGGATGATTTTTTCTTCTGATCAGCAGTATTCCTTCATCAGCAATGATACAGATATCGGCCGTCAGAGATGGTTTAGGATATTTATCACTATTATAACGGAGAAGGAATTCCTTCTCCGTTAAGCCTGAATCATCTGTTTTTCTTTTAGAAATCAACTTCTGTGTCATAGTAGCAGCACTTCAGAAGTTTTTCCATTTCTTCCTGGCTAGGCTGACGAGGATTTGATCCTGTACATGCATCAGCGATAGCGTTCTTAGCTATTTCAGGAAGTCTCTCAAGGAAGACGTTCTCTGGAACGAAGCCCTGTTCAGTTGGATAAGAATCAGCACCATAGTTCTTGATGCAGTGAGGGATATTCAGTTTGTCGTTCATATCGCGGCAGAACTTGATCAGTAAAGCAACCTTTTCATCATCAGAGTTGCCACCTAAATGCATATAGTCAGCGATGACACCATATCTCTTCTTAGCAGTTTCATTCTTAGCGTTGAAAGCGATGACCTTTGGTAAGTACATAGCATTAGCAGCACCATGGATGATATGAGCACCATAATCCTGGAAGATAGCACCAGTCTTGTGAGCCATAGAGTGAACGATACCCAGTAAAGCATTTGAGAATGCCATACCAGCCAGACACTGAGCGTTGTGCATTCTGTCTCTGGCAGCCATATCGCCATTATAAGAATCAACCAGATCCTTCTGGATCATTTCAATCGCATGAATTGCGAGAGGGTCAGTATAGTCACAGTTAGCAGTTGAAACATAAGCTTCAATAGCATGAGTCAGAGCATCCATACCTGTATGAGCAACCAGCTTCTTAGGCATAGTTTCAGCAAGATCAGGATCGACGATAGCGATATCTGGTGTGATCTCGAAATCAGCGATTGGATATTTGATACCCTTGTTGTAATCAGTAATGATTGAGAAAGCAGTTACTTCAGTAGCTGTACCTGATGTTGAAGAAACAGCAACGAATTTAGCTTTATGTCTTAATTCAGGAATACCGAATACCTTGCACATATCTTCGAAAGTGCATTCAGGATATTCATATTTGATCCACATAGCCTTAGCAGCATCGATTGGTGAACCACCACCGATAGCTACGATCCAGTCAGGTTCAAACTTCAGCATTTCATCAGCACCACGCATAACAGTGTCTACTGATGGATCTGATTCAATACCTTCAAAAATCTTAACTTCCATTCCAGCTTCCTTAAGATAGTTTTCAGCTCTATCAAGGAAACCAAATCTCTTCATTGAACCACCACCTACACAGATGATAGCCTTCTTACCCTTTAAAGTCTTCAGAGTCTCTAAAGAGCCCTTACCATGATATAAATCTCGTGGTAATGTAAATCTCGCCATATTAACAAGTCCTCCTTTGGCATAAACAGAAAAAATCCTGCATTTCTATTATAGCCATAATTGCTAAAAAATTCACAATTATTTTTAATAAGACCTAAGGTATGATTATCTCGTTTTCTGCCGGAGCTGTTTTTTCTATTTCTAAAGCAGAAAGAACCAGTCTTTTCTGATGATAGATATCTTCCTTGACCTTGCCTTTTGCCTTTAGTTTTATCCACATTCTTTGTGCCAATTCTACCGATGAAGGATTATCACATTCAAAACCCAGAAACTGAATATCCGCCAGACAGCAGGTCATCACTGAGCGACCCGCTTTAAATACTGAACTGTCTTTATTTATCTCGCTTTGTACTGTCAGATCAAGGATCTTTCCCTCATAGTGTTCAGGATGATCCAAGGCATCAAGATAGAAGGGAGCATAGTCCTGATCCGTTATTACTATTTCATCCTGATCAAGATCATAAGGAGTAATGATCCCAAAAGCCTTTTCATGATATCCTGATGGATCTTCTCGAAAATATGTGGCTTTATTATTCATGATCTTAAACAGTTTAGCGAAAGGTTCCAGCTTCTTATTATCATTACAGCGATTAAAAGTGACCAGATCCGATTCGACAATCATGTTCTGCAAGAGCTGTCTCATATTTGTGGCATATAAAGAAAGCGTATCTGTATCGATCAGCGTTGTGGTAAAGACGATTTTAAGTTCCTCTTTAATGACAGGATAGAGCTCATCGAGCATTGCGTTCATTTCCACATAGATACGATCCGGCAAGTGTGTTTCGATCTGTTTTGTAATAAAAGATCTGATGTCGCCATGATCATAATAGACAACATCACATCTGTAGTCCTTCAGTTTGGTGATATCATATTCAATATCGCCCTGTTCAAAAGAAAGGATAAGAGTCTTTCCTTTTTTATAAAAGAAATCATTGTAGATGCAATCTTCGATATAAGTTGTCTTGCCACTATCAAGAAAACCATTTACAACATATGTTCTGATCAAACAATCACTCATCAAGATCCTTTCTTTTGAAAAAGAGGAACGTATCAGTGATACTTTCCTCTTTAATAATACTGATTATTGATTATTATGTTTAGTCTTCATATACGCAAACCAGACGGCCTTTTACCTTGCCTTCTGTAAGCATATCGATACCCTCACCGATCTGATCAAAACTGATCGTATTGATGATTGGATCAAGTTCTCCTGTAGCCATCAGTTCCAGACAGTCACGCAGATCATCAGTAGTTGAACCCTGTGAACCGGCAAAAGTCAGTTCCTTGAGGATCATACTCATGGTGTTGATCTCAGCTTCATCCTTTGCCATACCGACGATGACAACTCTGCCATATTGAGCAACAGTGTTGATCGCATCAGTAGTAGTCTGACCACCACCGGCGAAGTCAACGATAACATCCAGATGCTTGTCAGCAAATTCTGTGATGCTGGAAGCAACTTCCTTGGCACCTAATGAAAGAGCCAGTTCCTGAGCTTCTTTCTTTCTGGTAGCAACATAGACATTGCAACCCTTAACAACAGCGATTCTGACACCAAACTGTCCTAAACCACCAACACCGATAATACCGACGTTCATGCCAGGCTTGATACCACCGACTGTACATACTGCATGATATGAAGTAGCACCGGCATCAGTAGCAGCTGCTGCCTTAGCATATGAGAGACCTTCAGGTACTTTGACCAGCTGTTCTACTGGAGCTGTAGTCATTGTGCCATAGCCACCATCTCTGGTATAACCAGGAGTAGTGCCATCTTTTGCATACAAAGGACAGACTGATACAACATCGCCGACCTTCCATCCTTCAACACCTTCACCCAATTCAGTGATCCTGCCACATACTTCATGGCCCATGATGACAGGTGCATTAAACATTGGCATCCAGCTTTCATGTTCCAGTGCACTGACATCTGAATGGCAAAGACCTCCAGCCAGTGTCTTAAGTACTACATAGCCAGGTTTTGCTTTTGGATCTGGTTTTTCAACAACCTTTAATGGTTGATGAGTTGCGGTAAATTCCCAACCTTTCATTATTTTTCCTCCTAATGTTGTTTATAACTAACATTATTTTACTACATTAATCAGCCAACAATACTATTATTATTTCAAAACGTCTTACTCTTTTCCGCTCAGATCTTTTATGACATCAACGATATCTTTAGCACCACTGATGCCACTCTTTCCCTCATAAGCTCCTGCTTCCTTATCTAATACTCCTTTGATCGAATCGATATCATCAACTAAGCCTGCAACTTCCGCCACTTTATCAAGTCCCAGTATTGAAGCAATATCAGAAATGATCGTCGCATATTCACTTGTACCTTTTTCCTCTTCTTGCAAAGTAGCTTTCAGATCTCTACCTGAAACATAGACATCGATGATCTTTGAAACACCAGGAATACCAAGAATATCAGCGATCATACCTATATTAGCCAATGATTCATCCGATCTGAATTCCGGTTTAAGAATTGGAAGTATCACTTTGATCATGATCTGATAATCATTGCTGCCATATGGAATATAAGAACTGATCTTCTTATCTTTCTTCAAGACATAAAGTTCTTCCTTCTTGTCTTTCAACAGTTCTTCACTGACAATAAATGATACTTCAGTTTCAGCAAGCCTTTCTTCCTTCTTACTGATCATTTCCTCAAGTGTATCTTCACTTAAGACATCCACAATAAGCAGATCAGGTTCATTTTCTTCCACTCCGGTTTCCAATTCCTCATATTCACAAGTCCCTACTTCCAGATAGTGCTTGCTTTTGAGAATACTGATCAGATTTTCATCCTTACTGGCCACAAGTATGTTCTTATCAGAAAATGATGGACTCAGGTCATCAGCTTCTTCAGCTATTTCCTCAACCTTCTTTTTAAAGATCTTTTTCTTCAGATAAAGAAAAACAGCTGAAGCCACTAATAAAAGTCCTCCAGCCGATGAAGCAATCAGAAGTGTGGGATCCTTCTTTGGTATGATTTGTGTTATTATCTCTGAACAATGTTCACAGGCCTTGATCTCCAAGCCTTCGGAAAAATAACCGGCTTCCTTTTCCACTGTCCATTCATCAGGATACTTATGACCAAGTTTTGGGATCTTCTCAACGACAAATTCTCCACATCTTTTACATTCAGCTTTCTTTTCACCGTCCTGGGTACAGCTTGGCTCTTTACTGATAACAGCTTCACTCAGATCATGTCCCAATGCCTTATAGATCTCCTCGGTGGTCTTATCACAATTCTTGCATTTACCCTTCTTATAGCCATCTTCAAGACAGGTAGCTTCCTTTTCTTCATAGACAAAATTATGACCTTTTGCCTTGATTGGACTGGTATATGAATCAGAACATCTTGAACAGGTATATGTCATCACACCATTTTCTTCACATGTTACTTTTTTAGTGATCTTGGAAACATAGTCGTGTCCTAAAGCCGAAATTGTATCAGTATAGGTATCGCCGCAACGGGTACATTTATAAGTGCTGTAGCCTTCATCTAGACATGTTGCTTCTTTGCGTTCATCAAGATCATATTCATGACCCAAAGCAGCCGGATAGACATCGTCACCATGACCGCATACATTGCACATCACAAAAAGATGTCCTTGAGTAGTGCACGTTGGATTTTCAATCATATCAAAAACAATCAGACTTCCATCACATCCCATTACAGGACATTGACCATAGACATCTCCTGGTGCATAGGCATGAATATTAACATGATGAAAATGACTTATAAAACCAAGACAGAGTGTAATTACGCTTATACAATAAATTATCTTTTTCATAGCAATCACCAAAAAGGACTATAAAAATAAGTCAGAAAAAATGATATTAATGTTTACTCTTTGCAACTTCAGTATAGCATGTCCAAAAGAAAAAGAGGATAGATCCTCTTAGTCATGCCTGTTTCTTTGTTCCTTCTGGTATTGAATGCTGTTTTTACGCCAGCGATATTTTTCAAGCATTGTTGGTATGAACTGATAATCGACATAGCAGATAACTCCCGAAACAAACAATACTAAACCTCGGAAAACAAAGATCGTTGCCAGTATGATAGCGATATTGCATACCAGCATTCCCAAAGCACGGCCTGGACAATACATTACAATATCTATTCCTTTTCTGATAGCTGAAAAGACCTTATCTTCTTTGTCTAAAGCTATCAGAGTAAATACTAATGACATTTCCATGATGATCGTTACCAGCAGGACAAATATTGCCACCTGGCCCAAGATGTCGATCATACCTTCACCAGTCTGATAATAAGCCAGATCCCAGATAAGGACAACAATAAAGACCAGATGAAGCAGAAAGACCTTGGTAGCCAAAACAAAATAGTCTTTAAATGACGAAAAGAAGATCCTTAGTGGTTTATCGTTATCATGATGAAGATATTCATCCATTGCCTTGCATAGGCAGGTATATGATGCACCAAAAGTGATTATCGGCAATGAACATAGGGTACAGAAAAAACCTAGCAGGACGATGTTTGATACTCGTCCTGCCAGTTTAGTTAACTTGTTTTCAAAGCTATCGGGATTCATTCTATCTGATGATCTGTAATGATCCTAAAGAAAGCTTATTGGTGCTTTCTTTATCAAACAGAACATAACCCTTTCCTTCAAAATCAAAGAATTCTGTTGAATCCATCGCAAAATCTATACTTCCAAACGCAACAGCAGACAGAGTAGTCTTACCTGTCCTTAAAGAAAGCGTTGTTTCCATTCCTGAAGGAAGTGAAGAAATGACTTTACTTTCGATTCCTTTTTCTTTATCACTTATCCTGATAAACTCCGGTCTGATACCTAAAACATATTCGTTTTCATCTTTGACATCGATCTTGTCGTTTGGAGTAAAACGAAGTTTCATATCATCGTTTTCCAGAATGATAGAATCGCCATCCTTCTTGCCATGCATCTCAACGAAGTTCATGCTTGGATTGCCCATGAAATCAGCACAGAACAGATTACTTGGTTCACCATAGAGTTCTAGAGGTGGACAATATTGTTGCAATACACCCGTCTTGATCAAGGCAACCTTGGTAGATAAAGTCATCGCCTCTGACTGATCGTGAGTTACATAGACAAAAGTTGATCCGGTCGTTGCATGAAGACGTTTAAGTTCAGCGCGCATATCATTACGTAACTTGGCGTCCAAGTTTGATAAAGGTTCATCCATGAGCAGAACTCTTGGATTAGGTGCCAGGGTTCTGGCGATTGCGACACGCTGCTGCTGTCCACCGGAAAGTTCAGCAGGATAACGATCTTTATATTCTTCGATACGCATCGTCTTGCATATCTCATCTACTCTGGCTTCGATCTTTTCCTTTGGCCATTTCATATTTTCCAGACCGAAAGAAATGTTCTTTCTGACTGTCATATGAGGCCACAAGGCGTAATTCTGAAACAGGAAACCTACGTTACGCTTATCAGGTGAAAGGTTGATACCTTTTTCATCAGAAAAGACACATTCATCATCAAAATAGATTTCACCTTCAGTTGGTGTCTCAAGACCTGCGATCATTCTTAATGTCGTAGTCTTGCCACATCCTGAAGGGCCAAGCAGTGAAACGAATTCACCATTCTTGATTACCATATTCAGTTTATCTACAGCAAGAGATCCCTTGCCAAATTGTTTTGTTATATTTTCCAATCTGATTGTTGGCATTTCTTTATCCTCCTACACCTTTTTCGATTGAAGCACCTGTCAGCTTTTCAACAGCAAAGTTGATGATCAGAACAACAATTATTATCAGCAGGTTTACTGCATTTGAGAATTGTGTATAACCTTTTTCATCATAGAACAGCAATAATGTTGTCAATACTCTGTTGTTTGCGGTTACCAGAATAACAAACAGCGAAAGTTCACGCATCGCTGAGATGAAAGGCAACAGATATCCTGAGACGATCGTTGTTTTTTCGATCGGAACGATTATCCTTGCCATTCTCTTGACCCAAGGAACTCCCATGATGATTCCAGCTTCTTCAATTTCAGGTGATAGTTGCAACATCGAGTTGACACCGCTTCTAGAAGCCATCGGCAGATATTTGATCGTACCGATCAGAGCCAGGATCGCAAAGGAACCGTAAAGTGACGGGATGATTCCACGCTTAGTCGCAAACATCGACAGATAGATCGCTGAGAATGCCATGGAAGGAATCAGGTAAGGAATAAACGTAAGATCTTCAACCAGTCTTGAAATAAAACTTCCTCTTCTTCTGACGATACAGTATCCCGCAAGGAATCCTAAGGTACCGGCACCAAGTGAACAGGTAAACGCCAGTCTTAGAGAATTCCATAAGGTACGATATACTTCCGGATTACGCAAAATGCCAGATTCAGATTGCCAGGTGTCATGACCCTGTGCCTGGCCGATCCAGAAGCTCAAGGTCAGATTATTGAAATCATATACACCTGTATAACTTAGTAATGATTCCAAAGCAAATGTGATCATTGGGATGACAGACATGCACATGACAACAATGAATACAACAATTGAGATCGGTGTTCTCCATAAGCCAAGATGGAAGATGGAGATGTTTGCACTCTTACCGGTAACAGTCGCATATGATTTACGGTTACCTATCATACGCTGATTTACAAACATGATCACAACACTGATCAGAATCATGATCATGGCCAGGATATAGCCAACACCCGGATTGGTACCATTTATCGAAGCATATAGTTCCGTAGTCAATACATAGTATCTAACCGGTAATCCCAGAAACTGTGGCGTTGCGAATGATGCCATCGCACCAGAAAAGACCAGAATGATCGTGCTTAGGACAGCCGGCATAACAATAGGAATAGTTATCCGCAAAAACATCCTTAAACGGTTAGTTTTCAGTATTATTGCAGCCTCTTCAAGGTTCGCATCCATATTGTGAAGGATACCGCCAATAAGAATATAGGCAAATGGCGCATAATGCATTCCGGTTACGATTATTATCGGAAATTCTCCATAGGCAAACCAGGTAGGAACCTGTATTCCTGTCAATGAGAAGAAAATACCATTCGATCCGGTTATCTCTATATTTTTGAAGAAGTTCTTCCATGCCAGAGCAAGTGTCCAGCTAGGCATGATGTATGGGAAGATAAACAGCTTTGTGAGAAATTTCTTCCAGCGCATATCACTTCTCGATACCAGCCAAGCAAATGAACCACCGATAAGAATGGAAACGACACAGGCCCAGGCACTTGTAACGATACTGTTTCTGATAGGATCCCATAATAAGGATTTAGAGAATTCAGAAGCAAAGAGTCTCTTCCAATGGTAGGTAGTAAAGCTTCCTACTGCCTGATGAACTCTCGATTTTTCAGATGCATGAACTATAAATGTATCTCTGACAATCGAAATCAATGGAATGACTACCAGAATACTGAGCACAATAATAAAGAGTACCAGAAGAACGTTATAAGGCTTTGAGAAAAATGTCTTTATTTTATTCCAACGTTTTTTCATATTCTTTTACCCCTTAATTAAAAAAGGGATTAGGCTCATTCAAGCCTAAGCCCTTATTAGACAAATCAGTTATTTAAATTATTTGATCAGCTGAATGAAGTCTTCAACATCTGCTCTGTATTCAGCAGCCTGTTTAGCGTCTTCCTGAACAAGAATCTTCTTCCATTCAACAACGCTCATATCACCTTCAGCTACAGGGTTAGAAGTATTGCCTGAATAATCACCATATCTTCCCTGCATTCCTTTGTATACACCACCGTCTGCAACAGTCATTTCACCATCACCATACCAGCCTTCTGGTGAATATAACCAGATCAGGAATGCCTTAGCCAGTTCAGGGTTATCAGCATTAGCTACCTGTAAACCGTAGATAGGATAAATGAATCCAGCGAATGGTTTAACATCATCTTTAGCATAAAGTAATGCATATGAGCCATCAGCAAGAGCATCACCACGAGACTTCAGATATTTATTTAATGTCAGTAAACCTGACTGTGGTTTTTCAGCAGCAGCGATATCTTTAGCGATTGTTGAGTCAGAAGAACCCAGCATCATTTCATTAGCATAAAGCATCTTGATGAACTGATAACCAGCATTTGGACAATCAGAATCCAAAACGATATCTTTACCATAGTATTCTTTATAAGCTGCTTCAAGCTTAGCAGCGTTTTCTTCAGAAGTAAGATTTACTAAGAAGTTCATATTAACGCCTTCAGTAGTAGGATCCTTCATCCAGAAAGCACCCTTGTTTGCAGGATCAGTTGCAAACCACAGATTTGTGATATCGCCTTCTTTATAAGTCTTATCAGAACCGTTGTTGTACATAATTACCTTATTGCAGTAATCCCAGACAAGTAATGGTTCGCAATCATCACCAACCAGATCCTTGATTTCCTGGTTGTACCAGTTGTATACATAGCCTTCGTCAACAAGATCAGTTAAAACTCTTGCGCCATCCTGAATAAAGATGATATCAGCACCATTAACACCTTCTTTAACTTCCTGAGCAACCTGTGTAACCTGGTTTGTATCACCGATCTGAGCATGTTCATACTCAATACCAGGAGCATATTTGCCCATGAATGCTTCTAAAGCACTTTGAACAACTGAGTGTGTTGTATAGACAGTTAATTTATTACCGTTAGCAACACCTGCAGCAACTAATTCTTCAAATGTAGCAGAATCAACTTCAGCAGCAGGAGCAGGTGTTTCTTCACCGCCTGTAGGCTGAGGTTGTTCAGATCCGCCACCCTGATTGCTTGAACAGCCAAACATTGTTAAGCAGATCATCAGAGCAGCTAAAACAGCCAAAAACTTTTTCATTTTACTCTCCTTTGTTTCAGCGTGTAAACGCTTTCTATATCTTTATTATAGTTCAATGAAATTTTGATTTTCAACACACTTTATCAAAAAAATGCTAATTGTAAAATTAAAAACTTATCAAAATATTATCAATCATATATAAATATGACCAAAATAAAAGGATGAAAACTGTTTTTATCAGTAATCATCCTGTTTTTTTATCTAAAATTGAGCATCATGCATCCAGAGATAGCGTTCATCTTCGTTTCTGGTTGACTGTAACCATGGATCTCCATCCAGATGTCTGATCATCCAACAGGTATACATCTGGAAGCCTGGTGCAGCTGATTGCGGATGAAGTCTTCCTCCTGGAATTGCGGAGAAGGAATTATCTACACTCTTGAAGACATCATCTCCGACAAAGCTTGCTCCAAATCCTTCAGGTCTGTCAAATTTAAAATAATACAGTTCTGGCTGAGGATGTCTGTGAGGTAAGAATCCTGACCAGTTTCCTCTATCATTCAAGACTTCTCCCAAGACCATGTTTGAGTATGGTGCAATATCTTTATCAAAAATGGTATTAACTCTTCTTTTAGCAGTATTGCCAAACTTTCCTACACAGGAGTATGACCATGGTGCATCTTCTGGTGTATACAGTCTTGGTTCAAATTCTCCTTCATTTTTAGTGCACTGAACCAGTATTTCTGTTTCCTTAGTTGAAGTTACACTGACCTCTGTGTTCTTTGAAACATGTAAGGCATATGGGCCATCGGTAAAGACATCTTTACGTGAAACAGTCTTTTCCTGATCGTTCCATTTAAGTCTTATCTCACCATCCAGTAACAGGATAGCCATTTCTTCATCATCTTTTCTGAAGTTTCTTACTTCATCCTTTTTCATACGATACACTCTGACATCCATCAACATATCAGAGTATTCATTATCGTATGTTGTCAGTATCTCTTCTCCGTTTTCATCAAATTGTGGATAACCAAATAATTTCTTTTCCATCTTAATCCTTCCTATCTGCTTTTCTTTTGATTGCACGTATACAAGCTTCGACAATGTCTTCAGCACTCATCTTATATTCTTTTTCCAGAACATCCTGTGGACCACATTGTCCATACTGTTCTCTGATACCGATCATCTCCATTGGAATCGGACAGTTTTCAATCAGTACATTGGCGATCGCTGATCCCAAACCACAGCTTAACTGATGGTTTTCAGCGGTGACCATGGCACCGGTCTTTCTGGCTTGTGAAACTATCAGCTCTGTATCTAATGGTTTCCAGGTATGCATATCTATGACAGAAGCATCGATGCCTTGTTTTCTTAAGATTTCTTCTGCCTTTAGAGCATTACTTACCATTATTCCTGAAGCAATGATCGTAACATCTTTTCCTTCTTTAAGTACCACACCTTTACCGATCTCAAAATCAGAATCGTCAGCATAGACTGTTTTGAAATTCTTTCTGATCAGACGCATATAGCTTAGTTCTTTGACATCAACAAGTTTCTTAGTCAAAGCAAATGTCTGAGCATAATCCACTGGATCAATGATTGTAGCATTAGGCATGGTCAGATAGGTTGCGCAATCTTCAAAAGGCATATGTGTTGCGCCATTATAGGCTGCCGTAATTCCCGGATCTGAACCGATCACATGTACTGGCCACCTGGAATAACCGGCAGAAAGAAACAGCTGATCAAATACTCTTCTTGAGGCAAAGACACCAAACGAATGAACAAATGGAATCATTCCAGTGGCAGCCAAACCACAGGCAACACCTACCGCATTAGCTTCCGCAATTCCTGCATTAAATACGCGATCAGGATATGCCTCTTTAATAATCTTCGTATCAATACAGCCCATCAGATCACAATCGATATGAACGACTTTATCGTTTTGCTTCATGATCTTTTTCATTGATTCCTGATAGGCATCACAACATTTTCTGGAATCGATCGTATCATTCCACACAAGTCTGTAACTCATCAGGCATTTTCCTTTCCAGAAATCCTATTCAGATTATCTTGAGCTTCTTTAATAATTACTTCCCATTCTTCTTTATTAAGATGTGAAGAATGTGCACCGGATTTTTCTACCGAACTGACACCTTTTCCTTTTTTGGTATCTAACACGATGGCGATCGGTCTTTCTTTTTCTGTATAGGCTTCATTAACTGCATCATAGATCTGTTCAACATCATTGCCATCTTTGACATCTATCACTTTCCAGCCAAAGGCATCAAACTTGGCACTGAGTCCTTTGCCATGAGACATGACATCTTCGCAAGCTCCATCAAGCTGACGTTTATTATCATCAATAAACGCGATCAGATTATTCAGTTTATAGTGTGCAGCAAACTGGGCAGCTTCCCAGACCTGTCCTTCATCTGCTTCACCATCTCCTACAAACACAAAGACATGGGAATTGATATTCTGTAATCTGTTACCTAAAGCTGCACCAACAGCCTCTGATATACCCTGACCTAATGATCCGGTTGTCAGATCGACACCTGGAGTCTTGGTGTGATCAGTATGAGAAGGAAAGCTTGTCTTGAAATCATTCAGAGTATAGGCTTCCTTTACATCATAAAAGCCTTTCAGTCCTAAAGTCGCATACATTGCCGGTCCACCATGTCCTTTGGAAAGAACACACCAATCTCTTTGTTTCCACAAGGGATTTTTCGGATCATACTTCATGACTTCACCATAAAGCACGGCTAAAGTATCAGCTATCGACATACATCCACCGATATGACCATTTCCTCTTGAAGCAATGATCTTCAGTGTTTCCAGTCTGATCTGAGCCGCAAATACTTCCAATTCATGTATTTTTTCTTCTTTTGTCATATTTCTTTCTCTTTTCCTAATCCAAGCAAAATGACATGTCTCTTATTTCAAATTTATAATATTATTTATTTCTGAAACTTGTCAATGATAATATTTTGATTTATTTGATTATATTTTGAGTATATTTTTAGCTCAGTTAGAATAGTTTTTAGTGATATCATATTTTTATACAATAGGAGGAATATTACGATGGCAAATTCGTTTAAAATGAGCGATTTTTCCCTGGAAGGAAAAGTAGCTCTGGTAACTGGCGCCAGCTATGGTATCGGTATGGCTATCGCTACAGCATTCGCTGAAGCAGGCGCAAAGATCTGTTTCAACGATATCGATCAGGAACATGTCGACAATGGTTACAGAACATATGAGGAAAGAGGTATCAAAGCCTATGGATATGTCTGTGATGTAACTGATGAAAAAGCAGTTGAAGAACTTGTTTCCAAGATCGAAAAGGAAGTTGGTACAATCGATATCCTGGTAAATAACGCCGGAATCATCAAGAGAGTTCCAATGACAGAAATGGATGAAAAAGATTTCCGTAAGGTCATTGATGTTGACTTAGTCGCACCATTTATCTGCGCTAAAGCTGTTATACCTGGCATGATCAAGAAAGGTCATGGCAAGATCATCAATATCTGTTCAATGATGTCAGAATTAGGTAGAGAAACAGTTTCGGCTTATGCAGCAGCTAAGGGTGGTCTGAAGATGTTAACAAGAAACATCTGTTCAGAGTATGGCGCAGCTAATATTCAGTGTAATGGTATCGGCCCAGGCTACATTGCTACTCCTCAGACTGCTCCATTAAGAGAGAAACAGCCTG
>CAMNFQ010000025.1 GCA_946537295.1 uncultured Bacillota bacterium | reverse complement strand
AGCGAGCTTCATATCCCTTGTTATCACCATAAGGATAGAATTCCATGTTCCAGGAATAAGGATTACGATCAGCGGCTTTTAGTGCTGCGGTCTTTTTCATTGATTCAATATCCTTGGTACTGAATTTGTTTTTGCCACTCATTCTGCAGAACCATTTCATAGCCGGTATCATCATTGATTCACGATAATAATCAGTGATCTTTTCAAGAGAGTAGTCCTGATTCATGTTCTTCAGATATGAAGTCAACATCGCTGCATTTACAATGTTCATTTTGAATCTGTCTTCTTTTTCAAATTCTGGCAGTTTGTCAATTATCTCATGATAATCATTACGTGCCTTTGAACTGATCGCTTCTGCTTCCTTTTTACTGATACCCAGTATTTCATTCAGCTGTTTTTTAAATGATGAAGAAAAGATCATCCACATGCCCATAGGCATTCCTATATATTTCATTTTCTCAGACCTCTTTAAATTTGATTTTGACGATCCTCATTCTGACGACCGTATCACAGAACCTGATCATTATCTTATGAAACAGACTCGAGTCATAGTATATATCCCGATATCCGCGCATATAGCTTTTTTCTGATACCACAAATCTGTCAGACCATTCTTCAAGTTCTTCTTTGTTTTGTAAAGAAAAATAGGCTTTCACATCACTGATCCCGGCCTGTTTAAGCCAGGTCTTTCTCATCATATTGGCACCGATCTTGTTGCAGGAATCAAACACCAGTACGCCATTAGGAAATCTTTGTGCCATCTGTTTAAATAGTTTTTTAACTTCGTCCTTCTTAAAATAATAGAAGACACCGGCCGCAAAGAAGATAGCTCCTTTAGTTCCATCAATCTTATCCATCCAGGAATAGTCATTCAGATCACAGCCGATATTAACCTCTCTATCATTTTTTAATAGGATCTCTTCTCTGATTGTAATAACATCTGGCATATCGATGTTGTAGCCTTTGCAAAGACCATTATTGATCTTCTGAAAGGTATCATCCAAGCCACAGCCCATATTTACAACTGCCGCTTCCGGATGATCCTTAAGATAATCCTTGATCTCACAGATCAGATCATAATGTCTTTGAGCAACTTCCATTGCTCCAAAAAGACCTGCTGGAGATGTCATCAGTTTTTCCTTCTCTGAAAAATCATAATCCAGCTGTTCGCAAAGTCTTTCTGCTTCTTCATCTTTCAGAAGATCAGGATAATACTTTGAACAGACCTTTCTGCCAAACAAAGGAATGATCAGTGTTTCCTGTATTGTATTTTTATCAATATGATATTTCTTCATTATGATACCTCTAGTTAGTATTAACTAACATACTTATAATATCATTAATTGATGAAATATCAATTTCTATCTCATTCTGTCATTTTTAAATGAACAGTCTTATCTGCAATCTTCATCGTTGATTTATGATGTGAGACAAGAATTTCTTTCTTATCTTTGTTTTCCTGTTTGAGAACTTATTGTTACTGAAATTATTTTTTAAGGATGATACTTATATCATTCACATTTGTACCGGTTGGACCGGTAATGATAAGTGAGTCAATAGCTTGAAGGCCATGGTAGGAATCAT
Organism: uncultured Bacillota bacterium; assembly: GCA_946537295.1. GTDB lineage: Bacteria > Bacillota_I > Bacilli_A > Erysipelotrichales > Erysipelotrichaceae > Colivicinus. The sequence continues at coordinate 16,678 of CAMNFQ010000025.1, read as the reverse complement.
TCTCTTCCAGGATCTTTTCATAATCCAATCCCTTACTAATTAATGCATCATATGAAGATCCATCGATATATCCACCGGCTGCATCTGTTGGACCATCGCTGCCATCAGAACCCAGTGACATCATGACGACATCTTTCATTCCTTTGAGATTTCTGATCTGTGAGAAGACCATTTCCTGGTTTCTTCCTCCCAGTCCGGATCCTTTGACATGAACGATCGTTTCACCTGTCATGATCAAAGCAATATTATGTTCATCGAAATGTTTAAGCAGCTCCTGATAAAGCAGATCACCTGCATCTCTGGCCTCAATGGCAATATGATCAGAAATAACGATTGGTTTATATCCCAGTTTTTCTGCTTCCTTGCAAGCACTTTTACAAAGAGTCTTAACTGAGCCGATAATCATATTCTGACAATTATCAGGATCAGCTTTCCTGTTATCCATAATGATCTTTCTGATCTTATCAGAAACTTCTATGTCATATCTTTCAATTATCTCTAAAGCTTGCTTCGGATCGCTTTTATCAAAAGCGGTTGGACCTGATCCGATCATATCAAGTCGATCTGATAATACATCAGAAAGTATCAGTGAATATATCTTGGCTGGCTTACACAGTTGTCCAAACTTGCCGCCTTTGACAGCTGAAAGTTTCTTTCTGATCGTGTTTATCTCTTCAATGTGTAGACCCTTGGATAAAAACTGTCTGTTAAGATCCTGGAGCTCTTCAAGAGAAATAAGTGGTTTTTCAAATAAGGCACTGGCTCCACCGGAAAGCAGAAACAGTACGATATCACTCTCTTTCAGTTTCGAACATAATTCAATAGCTTTTTCCGTAGCCTTTATCGAGTTTTCATCCATGATCGGATGTCCCGCTTCATAACATTTCACCTTGGGAATACTTCCTTTGATGTGACCATATTTACTGATTAGGATACCCTTTTTGATCTTAAGATGTTTAGAGGCTTCTTCAGCCATCGCATAAGCAGCCTTGCCTGCGGCTACCAGATAGACTTCTTGATCTATATCGAGCATATTTAAAACCCTGTTCACCCCTTCAGCAGGCAAACAGGATCTTATGGCATTCAGACAGATTGTTTTTGCATCATTTAACATAGATCTCGATGTGATGTAACTGATCCTGATCTTCCGCAAGGATATCACCATACAGGATCACAACATTTTCTCTGTTATCAACTACTTTTCCAAAAGCACAGGCATAACCGTTTCTTTCGATGTACTGGCCACCATAGTAATCACAGTTCGCCTTAACGGAACTGTCAAAATCTCTGCCATCCAGTCCATATCTGCTTGCGCCGATATTATCAAGATACAGGATCATCTTACTGATCTTGGCTTGCTCGATCGGTACATCTTTCTTGGTCCTGTTTTCAATATCGATCAAACCAAAATATTTGTCCCAGAAATAGACTTCTTGATTTTCCAGTTTGCTTTCGGCTGCCAGTGTTTCAGGTAGCTCCACTTTAAAAACCAGACGCATATATTCAACATCGTCATAACCCGGAGCGATCGTGTAGTTATCAAAAGAGAAGGTATAGTACTCTTCTCTTTCGGCAGAACACGAACACAGCAGTAACGCAGTTAATAACAGGAAAAGTTTTTTCATTTCAATACTGATTTGGAGGCAACGATATCTGCATCAAGTGATAAGACATTGCCTAAGATCACATCTCCCATATGGACAGGTGCTTTGACCTTTGTATCTTTCAAGGCTTTCATGACATCCATGATCTTGCCTTTTGGAAGAGGCTTTGAACTCATGACAGGAAGTCTGACGCAGTTTTCAGAATCAATCGCAACTGTTGTGGTAAGTGTACGTAAAGGATTGACCAGTTCATTGGTCGCATAAGTAACTCCTCTTGGACAGGCATTACCGGTAACCTTGATTTCATCATTAACTTTTTCAACTGTCAGATGACAGCCTCTTGGACAGTTTATACAGATCAGATTCATTCAATGACCTCCCAGTTAAGTTCACCTTTAAGGTTTTCCAGTTCTTCTTTCTTTAACGAGACCTTCTGCATCTCACTTGGTACGATACCAAGTTTCTTGATCTTCTTATCAAGTCCTTCTCCATAGATATGGATATAAGATTCCTTGAATACTCGATTTACTCTAAACATGAATTCAAGATCTCTTCCCTTATGGAAGGATTGTGGAACCATATATGAGACACCATTAGTTACATGGTTAACAACAGTTTCCGTTTCAACATTTCTGTTCAAGACATAATCGGCAGCAGATTTACCGGCCTTCTTGCCTTCTTGTGAAACATAGTCGACCAGATCATGAACATGTAAGGCATTGCCACAGGCAAAGATACCTTCAACTGATGTCATATAGCGATCATCAACGATTGCGCCTTTTGTCCTTGGATCAAGCTTAACACCGATCTCTTCGATCAGCGTATTTTCCGGTATCAGACCAACTGACAGTAAGAGACAGTCACATTCGATCTTCTGTTCACTTCCTTCGATCTTGTGCAGCTTGTCATCTACTTCAATCAATGTGATATATTCCAGACGTCCCTTACCATGGACTGATTCAACAGTATGAGAAAGATACAGTGGAATATCAAAATCTTCCAGACACTGTTTGATGTTTCTTGCCAGACCATTTGAATATGGCTGAAGTTCCGCAACACCAATGACCTTGGCTCCTTCAAGGGTCATTCTTCTGGCCATGATCAGACCGATATCACCAGAACCCAAAATGAAGACTTTCTTACCGACAAGGTATCCTTCCTTGTTCAGATACTTTTGTGCTGTACCGGCAGTATAGACACCTTCACAACGGTTACCCTTCATACCGATGGCACCGGCTGGTCTTTCACGACATCCTGTTGAAATAACGATCGCATCGGCTTCAATGTGTCTGATGCCTTCTTCATTTTGAACAGTGACGACTTTATCCTTGATCTTAGTGACAGTGGAATTGAATATAAATTTGATCGCATCCTTGTCCTTGATCAGGTTATAGTATTTTTCCGCATAAGCCGGACCGGATAATTCTTCGTTGAAAGTATGAAGACCAAAGCCGTTATGGATACACTGTTGTAGTATTCCACCATATTCAGCTTCTCTTTCAACGATCAAGATATCTTCTAGTCCGTTTTCATAAGCTCCCAATGCGGCAGCAATACCGGCGGATCCTCCACCGATGATAACTAACTGATGCTTTTCCATTAGAGATCCTCCTTGGCATTAGACATAAAGACATTGGAACCTTTCTCATTCAGTTCAATCTCTTTTACATCCTTATGCAATTGCTCAGCCAGGATCTTCACGACTTCAGGTTCGCAAAAACCTCCCTGACATCTTCCCATTCCCGGACGACATCTCATCTTGACGCCTTTGATCGTTCTGGCACCGCATTTACGATTGATGACATCCTTAATCTGTCCCATAGATACTTTTTCACAACGACAGATCATCTTTCCAAAATCAGGATCTTTCTGGATAAGTTCATTTAACTCTTCATCAGACATATCAAAAGTATTGATGAAAGGTTTTCTTCTGATATAGTTTTCTTTTTCCTTGTAATCAAATTTAGGAAGAACGATATTATCGACGACATCTTTCGCAATAGCCGGAGCAGCTGATAGTCCAGGCGATTCAATACCCGCAACATGGACAAAACCTGCGATCTGATCATCTTCTCTGATATAGAAGTCACCCAGATCGATATGAGGTCTTAAACCCGCAAAAGTATGGATCATCTTATGGAAAGGAATGTTCTTGAGGGTTTTAGAAACACGAGATCTGACAAAGTCGAGACCTGTTCCTGTCGCATCATCATCCTTGTCATCACAATCATCTGAGTTTGGTCCCAACATGACATTGCCGTGGACTGTTGGAACTGCCAATACACCCTTACCTTTTTCCGTAGGTGTTGGATAAATGACGTGATTGACAAAACTGCCATTGAGATGATCTAAAACAAAGTATTCACCTTTTCTGGTAGTAACCTTATATGGTGACTCCCTTAACAGATTAGTTACATCATCACAATGTGCTCCTGCACAGTTGATGATGAGTTTTGTTTCTATTTCATCATTGATCAGAAAGAAATCATCCTTCTTTTCAATCTTCTTAACTTCATAGTTCAGTTTTAATTCTGTGCCATTCAGCATTGCTTCTTCCATGGCGGCTATCGTTACTTCCCATGGAGTAATAATACCTGTAGAAGGTAGACTTAATGCCTTGGTGACATCATCAGAAAGATTAGGTTCGGCTGCAATAGCCTTTTCTCTATCCAATACTTCAAAAGGAATCTTCCTTTCTTCACACTGTTTAATGAGTGTTTCAAGTTTTTCTTCCTCTTGTTTACCACACGCAACGACAAAAGCACCTATAGGATTATAGGCAACCTGCAGCTGCTTACATAAGTCCGGATACATCCTGTTACCTTCCAGGTTGTACTTGCACTTAAGTGTACCAGGTTTTGGATCGTGGCCAGAATGGACCATAGCCGAATTTGCTCCGGTCGCCCCTTCTGCAACATCACTCTCCTTTTCTAGAACCAAAACCTTAAGATCAGATTTGCTCAGTCTGTGAGCGATTAGTGAACCGGTTATACCTGCTCCGATTATAGTAATATCAAACATCAATAATATTATAAAATATAATTAGAGTTTTGTTATTAGTTTCAAGGAGTAAAATCATATGAAAACATTTCGCTGTATCGTTAAGAATCCGGTCGGCATCCATGCCAGACCAGCTGCATTGATCGCACAATTTTGTGTTGGTATCAAAAGTGCCGTCAAGATCACCTGTAATGGCAAGACAGCCAGTGGATCTGATGTCTTGCAGATACTGGCTTTAAATGCCAGAAAAGATGATATCCTCGATGTTGAAGTCGATGGCATAAGTGAAGCAGAAGATGCTGAAAAGCTCAAAGAGATCATCTGCAACGATGCCAAGGAAGAAATTCCTACTGAAATCATCAAGATCGCCTTTTTTGGTACAAAAGACTATGACAGGATGTTTTTCTCCAAACTGGCTGATGAAAAAGGTCCGGGAACCTATAATGCTGAGATAACATATCTTGAATCACGTCTGACGCTTGAAACAGCTTCCTTAGCCAAAGGAAATGATGCGGTATGTATCTTTGTGAATGATGAGGCACCAAGAGCTGTCATTGAAGTATTACACCATGAAGGCATCAGACTGATCCTATTAAGATGTGCCGGCTTCAATAATGTTGACCTGCAAGCCTGTAAGGAGTTTGGCATCAAAGTTGCCAGAGTTCCTGCCTATTCACCATATGCCGTTGCTGAACACGCTATGGCCATCATTCAGGAAGCAAACAGAAGACTGCATAAAGCTGATCGTAAGGTTCGTGAAAACAACTTTGCCCTGTCTGGCTTATTAGGTGTTGATCTTCACAATAAAGTCTGTGGCGTCATGGGTACAGGAAAGATCGGTGAATGCTTTGCCAGGATCGCTAAAGGCTATGGTATGAGTGTTCTTGGATGGGATGCCTATCCTAATAAAAAACTGGAAGAAGAAGGTTTACTGACCTATGTCAGTAAGGATGAACTCTTGCAAAAGGCTGATCTGATCTCCTTACATGCTCCACTTATCTATGGTGAAGGAGGAACCTATCACCTGATAGATGAAGATGCAATAAACAAGATGAAGAAACATGTCATGCTGGTAAATACTGCCAGAGGACCTCTTATCGATGTTGAAGCCCTTATTACTGCCTTAAAAGCCGGTAAATTCCAGGCAGTAGCCCTGGATGTCTATGAAGGAGAAGATGAAAACGTCTATGTCGACAGATCTGATGAAGCCATGCCTCATTCGATCACCGCTCGTTTGCAAATGTTCCCACAACTGGTCTTAACATCACATCAGGCCTTCTTTACCAGAGAAGCAATGCAAGCTATCGCAGTAACCACGATGGAAAATGTCCGCAACTTCAATGAAGGAAAAGATCTGGGAGCCAGTGAAGTAAAAGCCCAATAAACAATAAAGCCAGGTCAGTCCTGGCTTTGATCATTAAGCAGTTCATGCAGATAAATATTACGAATCGCCGTGATGATGATATTTTTTAATAGTGCCTTATTTTCATCCTTATCATTGATCGTACTTATTTCCTTATCATCAAAGATCTGATGGAAATACTCTTCAAAGTGTGAAGCAAAATAGGTATAGGCTGTTGCTGTATCATATTTTTCTTTCTGTAAAGTAAACAGTCTTCCTGTTTCATCTAAGGACAGAACACTTTTTGTCAAAGTAATAAAAAGCAGATAAGCGATCTGATCACGATAATACTGTTTCTTGATCGGATTAGCGATAAGATCCTTTTTAACATAATTGGAGATCATGGAATTGGTGATCTTCATTTCCGGAAACAGTAACAGATTATCATTGATATATTTGGATGTCTGATCAAGATATAGCCCAACTGAAGGTATTTCCTTGTATGTTGGTAAAGAGAATTCTTTGATCATCTTTCTTCTTTCACTGTTGATCTTAAGCATATTATCCTCCACAGGTTTTTGAATAACTCTTGACAGGTTTTATAATACTATATACAATAACCTTAGAGAGGTTTTTGAAAAACCTGTCACAAGTTAATTATAACATAGAAAGGAGAAAGACAATGTCAGAGCTATATTTAAGAAAGTTCAATAAGCCAGATCAAAGACCCTATACAATGATCAAAGATCCCATCAGTTCACTGACCCATTTTATCGGTTTTGTTGTTTCAATCATACTAACCCCGTTATTAATAAGTAAGGCTGCTTTGAATAATCCCGATCCCTTAAAGTTGTTGGGATGTAGTATCTATTGTCTTTCTCTGATCATGTTATATGGTGCCAGCAGTGCCTATCATAGCTTCATTCTTCCCTATAAGGCTGCAACCAGATTAAAGAAATTTGATCATATCTCGGTCTTTATCCTGATTGCCGGATCATATACCCCGATCTGTCTGAATCTCTTAAACAGAAAAGATGGCCTGATCATGCTGTTAACGATCTGGGGATTAGCGTCTCTTGGTATCCTGATGAAAGCTTTATATGTCTATTGTCCTAAATATATTTCATCGATCATCTATATTTCTTTAGGCTGGACAGCAATCTTCAAGATAAGAGTTTTCTATCATGCCTTAGGTAATATCGGTTTTATTTTGCTTCTAGCAGGAGGAATAATGTACACCATCGGTGGCATAATCTATGCTTTAAAAATATCAATCAATAAGAACTGGGGTGAACATGAACTATTCCATATCTTTGTTTTAGCCGGTTCACTTCTCCATTATCTGATGATGTATTTCTTTGTAGTATGAAAATCAGTTCTCCTAGGAGAACTGATTATTGAATACATTAATGTTTATCTGATAATTATTTTATTTCACTTATTGAAGATGAGAGAGAATCATCATAGAAGACGATCTTTCCTTTGCCGGTACTCTTAGCTTTATACAATGCCAAATCAGCTTCTTTATATATGATGTTAAAGGTATTGTTGCCATTGGAATAAGTGGCACCGATTGAGACCGTTATCGGAGGAAGGCCATCACTGGTATCAGCCAGCGCTTTACCTAAATTATCAACTTTATTGTGAATTATCTCATCACTGCCTTCTTTTACCCCGTTCATGATGACCGCAAATTCATCTCCACCAAGTCTGAACAGGACATCTTCACTACGGAAGGAACTGCGTAAGATATTGGCGACTTTCTGTAAGACCAGGTCACCGACATCATGGCCTTTGGTATCATTGACGATCTTGAAATCATCGATATCGATATGTAAGAAGCAGATGCTTCTCTTTTCATATTCTGATGAAAGATCAAGATAAGCCTGACGGTTATACAGTTTAGTTAAGGCATCATGGCTTGCTTCATAGGAGAGTCTTTCCTGATCATCCATGACTCTGGCAAACATCTGGTTATAGGATTTTGCCAGATACTTCATTTCACCAACACCTTTTTCTTCCAGGTATTCGTGCTTATTGATATGGTCAATATTTTTAAGTAATGGTGCTACAACATACATCAGGATCGCAAAGGAAACGACCAGAATGAAGCACATCAGGAATAATGTTGTACGTCTTAAATGACCGACAGATTCCTGCATGGTATTCATACTTCCCATCTGTTCTTCCTGAGCCTTGCTGGCCATCTGTTTGATCAGAGTATCGATATTATCATCAACGATCTTCTTGAACATATCATAGTCACCATAATGGATCTGTTGTGAACCACTGGCGAATACCATTTTTGTAGCTGTTTCAAGCTTTTCAGCCTTTTCCAGTTTGTTCATGAAATCAGTAACACTGTATTCAGAAAGATAATCACGATACTTGGAATCATTTATTTCATAGGCATCAAGAGCCAGCAGGATACTTTGTGCTTCCATATTCTTGATCTTGACCTCATAACCATTGATCATCTTTAGGATTGATTCCTGAGGTGTTCCTGCAACCATTGGCAAGAGTTTCTCATAGGCAGTATCATAGGTTCTTAATTCATTAAGTTCCTTGAAATAGTAATCAAGATTTTCTTTCTTACCCGTAACGACAAAACTTCTCACGTGCTTAGTGAGGTTGTCTGATCCCTGCTTAAGTTGCGAAGCAGTGATCTGATAGGCGATATATGTATCAGTAGATTCCTGGAAATCTTTTGCTGAACTTGATACAGCATCCGAAACCATGAATAAAAGGAAGGCTATCAGCAGAACAAGAACTGCCATCAAAATACTGAGCCACCTTAATCCAAATTTGCTGCGATACTTATCTTGCTTATCCATATATGCTTTCCCCTATATACTGCGCATTATGAAAACGTATATTTCTAATAATATTTTATCACTTTTTATAATGCGATTATTTGAAAGTGAATGAAAATTATGTGAAAAGCCGTATTTCTACGGCTTTATGTTAGAGTTTTTTAGAAATCATATCATAGTTGACACAGGACAACAGTGCTGTTTCCTTGGAGATCTTGCCTTTCTGATAAAGTTCCACAAGATAATTATCCATGGTATACATGCCTTCGTTTCCTGATGCCTGCATCACAGAATTGAGCTGATGGATCTTATCTTCCCTGATCATGTTCTGTACAGCGGAATTGGTCTTTAAGACTTCAAAGGCCGGGATCAGACCGCCATCAGTTGACTGTACCAGCTGCTGACAGACGATTCCTTTTAAGATCTGTGAAAGCTGGATCTTGATCTGATGCTGTTGCGATGCCGGGAAGACATCAATGATACGGTTGATCGTATTGGCAGCTGAAAGAGTATGTAATGTACTTATCAGCAAGGTTCCGGTTTCAGCGGCTGTGATAGCTGCTGAGATCGTCTCATAGTCTCTCATCTCTCCTAAAAGCACAACATCAGGGCTTTCACGAAGTGCTGATCTTAATGATTCCAGATAGCCTGGCGTATCAATAAATACTTCTCTTTGGGTAACGATCGATTTGTCATGACGATGAACATATTCGATCGGATCTTCCATGGTGATGATATGACATGAACGGTTTTTATTGATCCTGTCGATCATACAGGCTAAAGTCGTTGACTTGCCTGAACCGGCAGCACCGGTAACTAGGACCAGACCTCTTTTATTATCCGCAAGTGATAAGACACTTTCCGGGATATTCATTTCCGCAGGATCAGGAATACCGAATTTAATGACTCTTACAACAGCTGCCAGAGAGCCACGCTGTCTGAAGACATTTACTCTGAAACGTCCAAGTCCGCTTACCGCAAAGGAAAAGTCATCATCATAACCGGAATCAATATTGGCTTTGGAACGTTTTGATGTCGCATAGATCTCTTCGATCAGTTCACCAATGTCTTCCGGAAATAACTTAGTCTCTCCTACTCTTTCCTGGATACCGTTACATTTGAATGTCAGAGGTAATCCGGCGATCAGAAATATATCAGAAGCTTCCTTCTCTGTCGCTTCTTTCAGAATATCATTAATTCCCATCCTATTCTCCTTTCCACAGGTCTTTGATGCCTGTGTCATTTTCCCAGATCTTTTCGATCTTGTATTGTTTCAGCTGATAGCTGTCTTGTGTTTTTTCTAAGACGATATTCAAGACATAATCGTCCTTGATTATTTCCTTTTCTATTATATCAGTATTGTATTCATCTAAATTGAGATCAGCGAGATATCTTTGTCCTTCTTCTTCCAGTTCATAGCGGATCTTTACCGTTTCCGCATATCTCTTCGCCAGTCTTTCATCAGCCAGAGATGTCGCAAACGACAACAGACACAGCACACTCATACATATGGCGATCAGTGTCAATAGGAGAGCCAGTGGTTCAAGTTTTATTCTTTTCATCTCACTTTTCTCCCTTCTTGGCGGTACTTAAGGTATAGATCTCATTGTTCTGATAGGTCACAGTGATCTCTGCCTTTCTCATGCCGGCTTCATTTTTCTCGTTATATCTTAGTTCCAGTCCATCTTCAACAAAGCTGAAGGAATTGTTTTCTTTGTTGATATTTTCTTTTTCCAGGATCTGAGTCATCTCATCCATATCATCAGATGATAAGAAGACCTCAGCCACATCAGCTGATATACTGACTGCTTTTGATAATCTTGAAGCATCACTTGCCTTGCCTCTGGCCATGACAAAGGCTTTTGACATTATCGCCATACAGACAAGGAAAATAATGATCATGATCAGTAGTTCAATTTCCAATGCGTAATTTCTTATCTTCTTCATTGGACACCTTCTTTCAGTGTATGAATGTAGATCTGACGACCATCTACTTCAAGTTCCAGTAATTCATCATTCACCTGTTTTATCTTCATTTCATCAGCCTTGGCAATGATCGAAGCCCTTTGTGGTTTTAAAGCTGAGTCGATCTGACCATAGTCTTCCAGAAGATTTCCTTCATGGACATATATACGGTTACCATAGGAACTATCTCCATCTTCAATAATCAATACATCCTTATTATCGATATTACGATAATAGATCGCTGTCTCATTGATCTTAGAAATCGAATGCAGATAGGAAGAGATCAGTCTTTCTCTGGATAGCTTGTCTCTAGAAACCGTTATCGAAAGATAGGTTCTGGTTCCAAAGACCACAAGTAAAAGAAAACCTGTGACAAAGAAAATTGTCAGAGCTGTTGAAGATAAGCCACTCTTTTTTCTTTTCGCAATCATTTCTCTTTTCTGACCACCCTTATTTCCGGTAACTGGTTCTGAGCGAACGCATTGTATACAACATAGTAATCTTCTTCATTGATATTCAGACCATAATGATCCTTAAGATAGTCTAATGATGAAGGATATGATCCTTCCAAGGCATAACATTGTAAGGCTGCTGATCTGATCGCTTCCTTGATCGAAGTTACTGCTTCATCAGAAAGATCCGCATCAGCTCTTCTTGAAAAACTTCTGTAGCCCAGAAAAAGACCTGTACAGATCAATACAGTTAAGATCAGGATCGTATATAGTTTTTTTCTGTTGTCCTTATACATTTTCTATCCTATTGAATTCATTATGCCGATTAATGGAAGCATAACACTTAATAACGCAATACCGATGCTGAGCATCATGACACCTGATAAGATTGATTCCATCTTGCCGGTAATAACTTCAACTCGATCAGCTGCATCATCTGATAATAAATCTGATAAATGAGCCAGAGTATCTTCTGTATTACCGCTTCTTTCAGCAGGTATCAGCATCTTGCCATAGATCGGCTCATACAGCTGCGCCTCATTGGCACTATAGGCAAAGCCTCTTCCTTCATCCATGATCTCACGACATTTCTTGAGTCTTGCTTCAGCCGGTTCATAATCAGCCATGGCACAGGCCGAATTCAAGGCTTCATCTTGCATATAACCGCTTGAAAGATATACTTCATAGGCTGCGGTAAAACGATACATTGCCAGATCATCCAGAAGTCTTGCGCAATTCGGATCAAGACGTAAGATCTTTTCAACGGTTTTCTTTCCTTTACCCTTATACAGGAAATAACAGATCAGTCCGGCAACAACAATCACAACAGCAACGATCAGAACGATCTTACAGAAGGCATAGGCATAGTTGATATAGGCAAAGCTGCTTTCACTTAATGATCCGGCTAAAGTCTGATAGATACCGGTAAAGGCCGGTAAGACCATCTTAAGCATGATCAGTAAGACGGCAATGATCATCAGCAACATGATCAGTGGATAAGTCAAAGCAGTAGAAATTTTGGAAGAGATCCTGTCCTGTTTATGGTAGTAATGAGCCAGTTTGAAAAGTACTTCTTCCAGTTTACCGGTATTTTCACCTGCTTCGACCATTGCGATCGCATATTCAGGGAAACTGCCGGCCTTTTCCATTGCTTGCTTCAAAGAAGATCCTTCTGATAGACATTTCTCCATCACATCGATCTTTTCTGAAAGAATACCTGAATCCTTTTTCTGTTTCAGAAGTGACATTGCTTCATTAAGATCAATGCCTGACTGGATCATCATGCCCAGGCTTTCACAGAAAGCACTGACTCCCAAGAGATTTAAGTTAGACTGCCTTGCCATAATTCCTCCTTAATAAACATAAACATCTGTATAGTTACTTCCATCACCGATGAAAGTCGAATCAGCCCCATTGGCTGAGAAAGTAAGATCGATTCTTGTCCAGTCTTTTTCATTGACCTTGAATTCGACTGTTGTCCATCCCTGTGCCTTGGTATAGAACATATTCCAGGCATGATAGAGATTGTTTGGTGAAACATAACCGAATATCACCTTGGTAGGTATGCCCTGAGATCTGAGCATTGCCGCCGTCAAAGAAGCATAATCAAAACAGATACCCTTGCCCGAAGACAAAGTCTCATCAGGATAAGGGATATAACCGGTATCGACACTGGATGCCTTATCGTTATCATAGATGATATTTTCACAGACATAGTCATATACTTTTTCAACTACTTCTATTTCATTAGCTGATTCATTACTGAACTGATCAGCCAGTTTTACACAATCAGAGTCCTGCTGATAGTTCACATAGACATTCTGTCTAAGATATGGTTGAAACTCATCATCAAGGACAACTTCACTATCAGCTGCTAGTATTTCCGCATATCTGTTCTCTGTGACGTTTTCCATTACTCTAAAGCTATATAAACCATCACCACTCTGTAATGGGAAAACATTTACAGAACCATCATTGTCCAGGTCATAGTTATAGGTATCTTCCTTGATGACCTGAAATTTCAATCTGGCTTCAGAAACAGCTGAAACAGCTACATAACCTTCTGATACATGAGTATTATCAATATATACTTCGCCATCACTTACGGCATTTTCCTTATCGAATACAACATCCTTAAATTCCGGCTTAATATATTTTTCACCTGTTTCATTATTACTGACTTCCTTGTTTCCTGATGGAGTAGCCTGTTCAGTTCCACCAGAACCACCACAGGACACCAAAAAAAGGCAGATCAGTAATACAGATATATTTTTAAATAATGGTCTTATTCTACACATATATCAACCATTATTATCCATTCCTTTTTCATAGAATACAAGGGCACTCTTGCCCGAATTCTTGGCAGCATACAAGGCCAGATCTGAGTCCTTATAGAGATTGCCGGTACTGTCTTTATCATCAGAGAAGGATACACCGACTGATATCGAAATAGCTGGTGTATCACCTTCCGGTTTAGCTAATACTTCAAACATTGCGTTGACTTTATCAATGACAATCTGCTTATTTTCAGCTTTCAGATTCTTTAAGATGACAACCATCTCATCTCCGCCGATACGATAGGCCTTGTCTTCATTACGGAAAGAATGATTCAAGACATTGGCCAGTCTTTTAAGTACCTTGTCACCGATATCATGACCATAGTTGTCATTGATCTTCTTGAAATCATCGATATCTACCAACATAAAACAGATCTGTTCAGTATTACTCTTCATGAAAAGATCATAAGCCTTACGATTATATAAGCCTGTCAGTTCATCATGGGTAGCTTCATAAGATAACTTCTGTCTGTCAGCAACTACGTTGTCATACATGTCGTTGTAGGCGCTTGCCAGCATCTGCATTTCTGATAAGCCGACCGGTTCCAGATGCTCCTTATTCTTGATATGTTCCGTATTACGTGCCAAAGGCCGCATCAGGGTATACCAGATCACCGCAACTGCTGCAACGATCATGATCAGTGAAGCTACTGTTGTAAAACGCTGTCTGTTGATGGCATTTTCCATGACTGATAAATCGTTCTCTGCTTCACTCTCAACAATATTGCATAACTCACTGATCGCTACATCGATATTCTCATTTACTGAAGCCAGATGATTCTGATATTCATCAGAAAACAGAAGATCTCTGGCTGCCTGCAGTTTCTCTTCCTTAGTTAATTTTGCGTACTTCTCATCCAGATGCATACTGGAAAGCTTTTTAGGATAATCATTCTTATCGACACCATATGCCTCATAGGCTAACAGGAAGGCGTACAGTTCATGTTCATCAAGTTTATAGGAATTGGTCAGAGCCATACGCAGATGAGATTGGGCGATGAAATTACTAACCGCATCATAAAGACTCTGGATCATACTGATACGATTTTCTGCGGAATCATACTGTTCAAAGTACTTTTCAGCATACTTCATATCATGATTCATCACAAAGTTTCTGGCCTGTTCTGTCTGTTCAGATGAAACACCCTTTAATTGTAATGATTTTCTTTCAACATCGATTATTTCTTCTGATGTCTCTTTCATATTCTGATAGCCATGATAAACATCAGAAATGGCATAGTTAAAGACAAATGCAAAAATAACTGCTAAAAGGATCATCGCAATATTGATGATCCTGATATTCAGTTTTTTCTCAATAGTCTTTTTCTGTGTCATTTATCAATCTGCATTAAGCCTGTCCAGAACAGCTTTCTGTTCATGAACCGCATTCATATAATTGCTGTAATCGATATCTTCCCCAGCCTTGAGTTTATCAGAAACGATCGCAATAACTTCATACATTGGTGTAAGAGCCAGATTGGCTGAAGTTCCCTTGATCGTATGAGCTGCTTCAAAAGCGGCTTTCAGATCTCTTTTTTCTAAAGCTTCATCAAGCTTTAGAAAATCATTCTTCTCATCAGCCAGAAACATCTTCACCAGTTTCAGATAGAATTCTTCGTTATTGACACAACGTTTCAATCCATCATCGACATCTGCTCCGTATTGTCTTAATGTTTCGATACTTAACATTGCGCTACCTCTTTATTCAGCCTTTTCTTTCAATAGTCTTAGACCTTCACGCAGATATTCCGATGAGGATGAGAATTCGTGAGTAGAGAGTTCATCCTTGATCTTGTTGATATCAGCCTGTTTATAGCCAAGTTCCTTGAGTCCCAGTAAGGCATCATCCAAAGCGGAATTGCTTGCCTGAACTTTTTGACTTTCATATGGCTTGATTGGCTTGAAGACATAGTTATTGGAAAGATTGATCCTGTTTTCAAACTGTAAGACAAAGTTATAGAGATCTTCAACATCTTCCAATTTGGTCTTTTCAAAGATATCTCTGGTGAATCTGATGGAATACAGATACTGATCTTCCAGATCACCGATCGGATTTCTGACTGTGGTAAATGCCGACATAACGATTTCCGTGATATATGATGACTGATTAAAGAAATTGGCACTTAAGAAGACACCGATACTTAAAACCATTCTGGCATATTCTTCTCTTAACTGAGAACTTGTCTTACGCTTATATGTCAGCTTGTCTTTAACCATGACTGGATATTCTTTGGACAGATCTTCGATCTCCGGCAGATCCAGGTCAACATAGAGGACATGGTCTTCCAGTTCAAAGTTGACTCTGACATCATAAGCCAGTTCCAGATTGTTCATCAAGGTAGTGATCAGGTTTTCGATCGTATCTTCATCACCCTCGATGGCAGTTTCATATATTTCAATTGCGGAATCAGAATTCAGACCTTTGACATAGTTATTGAATTCTTCTTCATTCATGACATTGTCAGTATAACGATGAATGTTGGTGATAGCTTCCAGATTCTGATTATATTCATTGACGATCGCCAGATCATCATTAACAGTAGAAACAGTTTCTGTAACTTCCATGTCTTTCTTGGAAAGCTTTGAAGATTTTTCTTCAGTACTGCTTTGTTTCTTGGAACTATTCTTCTTTAAGCCACCGGCGATCTTCTGACGATAGGAAAGGCCTGTGCCTTTGATACCGACAGCTGAAGGACTAAGATTGAGAAAAGCACCCTTTCCTCCAATATTGACAGAAGCACCCTTCTTACCGAGTGTTGCGCTTAAGCCACTCTTAGAAAAATTAAGTCTAAGAAAATTACCTATCTTGATTGATTTCGCAAATCTAATACCCATGATCTTATTCTCCTGTACAAAATTAATTATAACAAATCAGTTTTCTTCTCTGACTCTTTTATGTATTTCCTGTTTGATGTTTTCATTGACATCAGACATACCGACAATCAGATAACGATTGTTTCCTTCGGTCGTCTCAATGATCCTGACATTGACATATTCCAGAACTCCATTGAAGTTGGTACGGTAGGTACGGGAAATGATCTTACCTTTTTCCAGCAGACTCAACAGGTTCTTCTTATTCCAGAGCGATAGCGGGATATGCAGATCATCCTTATAGACATATTCTTCAGAACGCTTGATACAGTAATCAAAGAAATCATCACCCATC
>CAMNFQ010000024.1 GCA_946537295.1 uncultured Bacillota bacterium | reverse complement strand
TAAAGCAGGTCTATATGCCTATACCGGTTTAGTAAACATGGATATGAATTCACCTGATTACTATGTTGATGAAACAGAAGTATCTTTGGAAAAGACGGAAAGATTTATTATTGAACACTCTTATTCTGAAAGAGTAAGACCGATCCTGACACCAAGATTTGCGCCAACCTGTTCAAAAATACTCCTGGAAGGATTAGGGAAGCTGGCCAAAAAATATGATGTCGGTCTGCAAACTCATCTGGTCGAATCCAGAGCTGAAGCAGCCTGGGCTAAGGAACTTTTCCCTGAATTTGAATCAGATGGTGAGATCTATGAAAAACTGGGATTGCTTTCTGGCAAAGGACCAAAGATATTTGCTCATGTGATCTTTCCAACTGAATGTGAATATCGTATTTTAAAGGAATATGATGCAATCAGTGTCCATTGTCCAGATGCAACATCAAGTGTTACCGCCGGTATTATGGCAGCTGATGATCTTCATTCCCGAGGCTTAAGGATCGCCTTAGGTTCTGATGTAGGGGCAGGACATCTTTTAGGTATCTATAAACAGGTGGCCAGAGCTGCTCAGATCTCCAAGATGAAAGAATTCTATGAACCGGATTATAAACGCATCAGGTTAGCCAATGCCTTCTATATGGCAACAGTTGAAGGTGGAAGTATCTTTGACAAGGTTGGAAAACTGGAGAAGGGTTATCGTTTTAATGCGCTGGTAATAGAAAACATGCTGGATGAAGAATATCCGCGACCTATCACAGATGCCTTGGAACGTTTCTGTTATGCGGGAGATGATCGCAATATCTTAGAGAGATTTATTGATGGTAACAGGATCGATCCTGATGAAATATATCAAAAACTCTTAGAAGAGTAAAAGAAAAGCCTGACTGATGTCAGGCTTTGAAAATTAATGGAATCTAATTATTATTCTTTTGGTTCTTCGTTTGTTTCAGCTGGTTTTTCTTCAGCTGGAGCAGCGATATCTTCAGTATTTAAAACTTTCTTTAAACCTTCAACACCCTTTTCAGCGAGGTTTACAGTTGTAACTTTAGCTTTGTTGATTGCATCTTTGACTTCTGGTTTTTCAAAGAATTCATTGATCTTGCCACCGATGTCATTTAAGAAATCAGCAGTCTTTTTGAAAGCATCTGATTCTTTGATCTTATCAAATTCAGAAGCGATGTCGTCGCCGATCTTGTCTAATGTGTTTTCTTTGTCAACCTTCTTAGTTAATTCAGCGATCTTTTCCTTAGTGAAATCAACTGCTTCCATTGATTTAGCTTTAACCTTATCAAGGAATTCATCTAATTTTTCATCTTCCTGTACATCGTTGATGATGGATTTGACTTTTTCTATAGATGACTTGATAGCTTCTTCTGTCTTGGAAACAAGAGCCTCTGCCTTTTCCTTGCCATTATCATCGAGATCTTTTTCACTTTCAGCTAAATCTTTTTCAAGTTCTTCAACCTGAGATTCCATTTCTTTTACAGTATCCTCAAATTTTGTCATATCAGAATACCTCCTTAACACTATTATATAAAAAATAAGAGAAAGGATGTAAAGTATTATGGTTAATTTAGCACTCGATTAATAATACTAGATGATATAATTAGTTTGTTATGAGAAGAAGAAGAGGTGGAATGGGCTTATTTGGATTCTTCATGATGATCATGTTCATGGAGTTTTTCTTTTCAGGTGATTTTATGCTCCTGGCCTTCGGTTTTGTCCTTCCGTTACTTATGATCTCCGCGGTCGTATTTGGAATGGTCAAACTGATTCAGTTTATTGCCGGAGTAGATTCAACATCAAATAAGAACATCAGACATTCAAATGTCAAAAAAGAGACAAGCAACAGCTATGTCAAGAATTCCAAGAATGCTAAGATCGATAGAGTTCTTTCGGAATATTTCAGAAACAATGTCGCATTGATTATTTTCGATGATATTTCTATTTCAACCCAGGGTGGAAAGTATACGACAGTCGATAATCTGTATATCTCTTACCGTGGTGAGAAGATCTGTCAGATGAAGGAATTCAAGGCCTACTATCCGGAAGGTTACGATAAGATCATCTCAGCACTTGGCGAACTGGCCAAGAGAGGTGGCGTAGCCAAGGAAGAACCTAAGAAAGAAGAAAAGAAAGAAACTGTCAATCAGAATCTTTCCAAGGCTGACAGATTCATTGATAATATCAATAATCTCAACAAGGATATCTTCAACGAAGAAATCACCAATGGTCTTTATCAGACCTGTGATCTGTTGAAACAGATTGATATCGTTGATAGTGAAGATGGAAAAGAAGATGCCAAACTTAATAAGCTTTATGAATACTATCTGCCGATCCTGACGGGTATACTGGAAGACTATAAGCGTCTTTCGTCTTCGCCAGTCAAGGGTGAGGAATTCAAGAAGTGTGAAACACAGCTCATCAAGACAATTAAACTGATCAATGAAGCATTAAAGACGATCTACAATTCTTTGCATGAAGCTGATTATATGAATCTCAATGCGGATATCAATACTTTGCAGTCATTACTGAAACAGGATGGATTAGTTGATACTCCATTCAAGGAGGGCAAATAATGGACAACAATAATCTTGATATGTTCAAAGTTGTTGAGATGATGGATAAACAGAAGAAGGCTGATATCGATACGATCTTTTCAGATCTTGATTCAGTCAAGAATTCTGTCATGGAAGAGGAAGAAAAAAGGAAGAAGGCTGATAAGGTCTATTCCTATACAAGTGATGCCGATCCAACGCTGATCACTAAGCCGGTCTTACCGGCAGATCTTGGTAGCTTTAATACCAGATTTGAGTGTTTCAGGCTGCTGATTGAAAAAGTTTCCTATGGTACACATAATGTCAATTCCTATGTGGAAGGACATATGGATGCCTTAAAAAAGTACTATCAGGATGCTTCAAACAACTCCAAGGATCTCTATGTCATAGAAGCCAGAGTATCAGATGAGATGAACCGTTATAACTCTCATTCCCAACTCTATGAAAAAGGCTACTATGATGGCTTACTGTATGTCTTTAAATCTCTTAAGCGTTCCAAGGAACTGCTGATGGCTAAGATAAATAAAGAAATTATCAATAAACTATAACTATGTCAGTACATGATGAAAAAGAAAAAATGATGAATGAGCTCTTTTCCAAGAAAAGAAGCTTTTCTAATATCTACAATGATTCTGTTGATATTCTCAAGGATACTGAAAGTGAACTAAACAAGATCCTGCTACAGAATCAGAAAGATATTGAACAGATGACTAAGGATTTCAATTATTCAGATGAAGATCTCAAGAAGCTGAAATCTGATATTGAGAAGGATTTCAATATTTCAATTGAAACACCGGAAACAGTCGTCTTAGGCAAGGCTTCCAAGGAAGTCTTTGATAATATCTATAAGGATTTGAGTGAAACAATCATTGGTGAAGATGAAGCCTGTAAGGCATTTACAACAGCTTTCAGAAGACCATATGTTGTAGGATCTGATCCTAAGAAGATCAGAAACAGTGTGATCCTTTATGGAAGCAATGGTACAGGAAGACACTTGATGGTTGAAACCATGGGTTCACTCTTAAAGAAATATGGTTTGAGTGTTTCTCATGAAGTCTACTATCTTGATATGTCAAGGTATCAGTCAAGTTCACAAGAAGTTCTGTTCTTACAGGATATCTATGTTGCCTTAAGTGGCAAGAATCCGATCATCCTGGTTGAAAACTTTGAAGAAGCTTCACCGATCTTCAACAGGATGCTTACAGAGCTCGTTATGGAAGGAAACTGTGTTCTTTCCAAACGTTATACCTTAAAAAACAATCAGCTTGTAGAAGCTACCAATACGCTTTCTGGCGATATCATTGACAGACTTAATGGTAATGACAAGGTGCTGGTTTTTGTCAGTGAAAAGAATCCTACCAAACTGATGGATATCTTCGGTAAGTCCTTCATCGATAAGATCGATGATAAGGTCAAGACCGAAAAGCTTGATGAAGAAGCACTGGTCAAAATCATTGATCAGCTTATCGAATCACTGGTCTTAAGATGTAAGAATCAGCTTGAGATTGATTTAAGTGTTGATAAGAGTGTCAATGAATATCTTAAATCGATCTATGAACCAAATGATGGTATCGATTCCATCTCACCAAGTGTCAAGAAGATCTATAACGAAATGGTTGATGTAGCTCTGAAACATGATGAAGTAAGTTCAGTAGCTATCAGATATGATGAAACGATCAAGGCAACCTTCAATGAAGTAACTGTTGATCTTGATATCATTGATGATGCCAGAGCGGAAAGAGAAGAGATCCAGAAAGAACTGGATGAAATAGTAGGACTTGATGACGTCAAGAACTATCTGCTTTCTCTAGAGAATCTGCTCAAGATCAATCAGATCAGAAAACAGAAAGGTCTCAAGACTAACGAGATCTCTAAACATATGATCTTTACCGGCAATCCTGGTACTGGTAAGACCACGATCGCCCGTCTGGTTTCCCGTATGATGAAAGCCTGCGGTATCCTCAAACAGGGACAGCTTGTTGAAGTAACCAGAGCTGATCTGGTAGGTAAGTATGTCGGTCATACCGCACCACTTACCATGTCGGTAATCCAGTCTGCCTTAGGCGGCGTCTTATTTATCGATGAAGCATATTCGCTCTATCGTGGTAAAGATGATTCCTTTGGTCTAGAAGCTATCGATACCCTGGTTAAAGCTATGGAAGATCATCGTGATGATCTGATCGTCATCCTTGCGGGCTACACCAAGGAAATGAAGGAATTCTTAGAAGCAAACAGCGGTCTTAAATCAAGATTCGCCAATATCATTGAATTCTCTGATTACACCGGTGAAGAACTGATGCTGATCGCAAAATCGATCGCTAAGGGTAAAGACTATGTGATCGCTGAAGATGCTTTAAGACCTTTACAGGATTACTTCACGCTTGTTCAAAGCAAGAATGATCCAAATTCCGGAAATGGTCGTCTGGCCAGAAATCTGGTTGAAGATGCCATCCTGAATCAGTCAAAGAGGCTCTTGGAAAATCCAGATGCTCAAATGAATGTACTGGAAAGAATAGACTTCAAATTAGGAGATGAATAACAGATTCCAAATTGGAATCTGTTATTTTTAATCAATAAAAAGAGCTATCTGTTGATAGCTCTTTAAGCATATGTATATGTCTGAATTTGCTTATTTCTTCTTTGCTGCTTTTTTAGCTGGAGCCTTTTTTGCAGGAGCCTTTTTAGCTGCTGCTTTCTTGGCAGGAGCTTTCTTAGCTGGTGCAGCTTTCTTAGCGGCAGCCTTTGCAGGCTTTTCGATTTCAGCAGCAGCGGCCTTCTTGACTGACTTGATACCGTTCTTGCAGGCAGCCATAGTGTTGTATCCTTCAGATACACCGATAGCCTTTGCGTTAGCAGCGATAAGTCTGAAGTAGCTCTTGCCATCCTTACCAGCGAAGATTTCGAACTTAGGGTTACCGGCTTCAACTACCTTCTTGGCAGTAAGATCAACAACAGGTGCTGCAGGTGCATTCTTAGCTACACTTCTGATGCCCTTTAAAGCACCTTTTCTTGCGGCATATAGCTGAGAAGAAAGGATTTTCTCACCATTGTTCGCAACGAGATTGAAGTGGTACTTGCCTTTAGGTGTTACTGTGATTACATATTTGCTCATACTTTTTCCTCCTCTTAATAGATTACTTTGCTTATTTATAATTTAATTTTATGATTGTTGTGAGTACTTTTTCAAGAAGCTGAAGTCATTTTTATACCGATTTTAAGGGGTTTTTGGTGTTTTTATATTAAAATATGTATGTATGCTTAACGATACGATATGTGCAATCTCAACTGCCTTAAAAGATGGAGCGATCTCGATAGTGAGAATGTCGGGTGATCTGTCTTTTGATATTATCAAAGAGATCTCCGATATAAAGGATATCAAAGCCAATCATATTCTCTATGGTCACATCTATGATGAAGGCAATATGATCGATGAAGTACTGGTGTCTTTCTTTGAAGCAGGCAGGTCCTATACCAGAGAAAACATGGTCGAGATAAACTGTCATGGGGGCATCTATGTCACCAGACTCATTCTCAATCTCCTGTTAAAAAAAGGCTGCCGTCTGGCGGAACCGGGGGAGTTCACCAAGCGTGCCTATCTTAATGGCAGAATCGATCTTTCCAAGGCTGATTCCGTCAACGATCTGATCAAGGCCAGCAGTGCAATTCAGGCTCGATCAGCTATCAGAGGCTTACAGGGTTCTGTTGAAAGATTGATCATGCCTTTGATGGATGAGATGAAAGATGTCATCTCAATGATCGAAGTCAATATCGACTATCCGGAATACGAAGATGAAAAACAGATGAGTTCCGAGGTCATTAAACCTTATGTCGCTTCCTGGATAAGCAAAGCTGAAGAAATGATAAACAAGGCTGAAAGATTCAGAGTAATCAAGGATGGACTTGATACCGTCATAATCGGTAAACCTAATGTTGGAAAGTCTTCACTTCTCAATGCCTTATTAGAAAAGGATAAGGCGATTGTTACTGATATCGCCGGTACGACCAGAGATCTGGTTGAAGGTAAAGTCAATCTCAAGAATATCTCACTCAATCTCATTGATACAGCAGGTATACATGAGACGGGTGAACAGATCGAAAAGATTGGTATTGAAAAGACTCTTGAAGCAATTGAACAAGCGGATCTGATCATCCTGGTCGTTGATGCTTCTGATATTACAGATGAAGATAAGGAACTGATGGAAAGATACAAGGATCGCAATATGATCATTGTTCACAATAAGTCTGATCTTAATAAGACCGGTGAGATCGCAATCTCAGCTTTAAATAAGGATATTTCAGCTCTTACTGATTATCTAAACAGAAAATATGAAAATGATATCTCACTTGTTGATGAAGATATTTTAAATAACGAAAGACAGATCGCTTTAATGAAAAGAAGTCTGGAAGAACTTAAACATATGTATGAACATATCGACTATGATGCGATCGATATGATCGTTACTGATCTGGATAGTGCCTATCACTATCTGTGTCAGATACTGGGAAAGGAATATCAGGAGGATCTGATCGATCATATGTTCAGAAACTTCTGTCTGGGAAAATAATGAACTGGCTAGATTCACATTGTCATATCAACGATAAAGCCTTCAGAGATGATCTGGATACTGTATTAGAAAACATGGTCAGCAATGATGTGAGAAAGGCTATGATCATTTCTTCCTATATCGATGATTATGAATTTGGTTTTTCTATCAAACATCCTGAGCTGGAATTTAAACATTCTCTGGGTGTCTATCCTGGTGATGTTGATGATACAGATGAAGAAAACTTAAAAAGATTTGAAGAACTATATCAGGAAAATAGATGTCAGGCGATTGGTGAAATCGGATTAGATTATCACTGGGGTAAAGAAAACCGTGAAAGACAGCTTGAAGTATTTGAAAGACATCTGATCATGGCTCAGAAACTTGATAAGCCGATCATTGTTCACAGCAGAGATGCGATACAGGATACCTATGATCTGATGAAGAAATATCCGGTAAGTGGAGTCATGCATTGTTATTCCAACAGTGCTGAAATGGCTAAAGAATTTGTGAAACTGGGCTACTATATTTCCATCAGTGGAACAATCACCTGGAAAAATGCCCGTGAACCATTGGAAGTAATTAAAGTTGTACCATTAGACAGATTACTCATCGAAACAGATTGCCCTTATCTTACGCCTGCACCTAACAGAGGCAAAAGAAATGAGCCATCTTATGTGGTTTATACCGGAAAGAAGATCTGTGAAGAGCTTGGTATAGATGAAGAGGATTTTAAAAAACAGTTAAATGAAAATTATCACAGACTGTTTAGGTTATAATAAGAATTGAGCAGGAGAAAAATACTATGGAACTATTATTATTTGTCTTGATCCTATGTCTGGTCATCTATGTGATCTACAGAAATATCGTTCTGATAGGAAGATACAGACATAATAAGGAATATATTGAATGTACGAAAGAAATGCTGAGTGGTTCAGATACAGCTTTGAGTCGTGTCAGCAACTACATTGAAAGCGAAAAGAGCGAAGAATTCAAGAATAAGGCCAGAATCATTGAACTCTATCTGGAAATGGAAGAGGGTGAAAGATATCTTGATACCTTAGAAAAACTTGATTTCAAGCAGATCCTTTGTACCAATGGCAAGTTCTCCAGACGTCAGATGGCAATCAATGTCGATATGTTTGTCTGGACCTATCTTGATATGGCCAAGGCCAGAAGACTTTCCCGTTTTGATGTGCTCAACAGCATCAACGACAAGATGAGAGAGATTCCGGAACTTGAATCAAGAGTAGAATATCAGCTATGCAAGGCCATCTATAATGCTTTATGTGAAAAAGAGGATGCGGGTGTTGAATTCCTTTCCGCATTACTAGAAGGCGGATACTCACAATATGCTTATGAAAAGAATCTGATCGGTTTATATAAGCGTTTTGCGGCAGCAACACTGGCTTATTCAGGTGAACCGATGGAAGAATATTTCAAGAATGATCTTCATTCCTTCTCCGCAACCCAGATCGGTGAAGCTTATATGAAAGATCTGGAGATCTATGATAAATATCTCCCGATCAAGAAGGATGAAGAAAACAAGGAAGAAGTAAACGATCAGAAACAGGAAGAAAAGAAAGAAGAATCTGCTGAAGATAAGACAGAAGAATGAAACTGATCGTTGGTCTAGGAAATCCCGGTAATGAATACAGAAAAACTCGTCATAACGCGGGTTTTTTACTCATTGACAGACTATGTGAAAAACTCCATGTTGAACTGGATAAAAATAAATGTCGGGCGCAATATGGTTTCTATTTTCATTCCGGTGAAAAGATCATTCTGGCTAAGCCTCAGACCTATATGAACCTGTCCGGAGAAGCTGTAAGTTCTCTGATGAATTTCTATGATCTGGACAGTGAAGATCTGATCGTCATTCATGATGATCTTGATCTGCCTTTAGGCAAGCTGCGTTTAAGAAAACAGGGTTCATCAGGTGGTCAGAAGGGTATGGGCAATATCATTGATCATCTCAAGACCCAGATGATCAAAAGGATCAGGATCGGTATCTCACATGATCACAATATCGAGACCAAGGATTATGTCTTGGGAAAGTTCTCCAAGGAAGAATGGGAAGTATTTGATAAGGCCATAGACAAGGCAGCTGATGCGATCATCTATTCCTTTGATCATGACTTTGATGAAGTAATGTCTAAATTCAATTAATGAAATATCTTAATCTCTTAAATCAGATCGAGCCTGTACTGAATGATGTGAATCATTCAGTTTTAAGCTACAATTCACTGGTTGAAGAAGCGATCAAGCTTTCAATCAGGATCAAGAATTCCACTAAGCCACTGATCGTCATAAAAGAGAATCCTTATCTGGCCAACAGATTAAGAGATATCATGCTTTCATATTTTGAGGAAGAAGAGATCTGTACCTATCTGCCAGAAGAGTCTTTAAGAGCAGAAGAGATCGCCTCATCATTTGAAAACAGAGCAGCCAGACTCAATGCCTTATATCGCATTATTACAGATGACAGACTCAAACTGGTCATCATCTCTCCATATGGTATGATCAGACATCTTCCTGACAAGAAGGAACTGAGTGAAAAGATCATCAGTATTAAGAAAAATGATGTTGTTAAAAAAGATGAACTGATAAAGCAGCTGGAAAAGCTGGGTTATGAAAAGACCAGTCATGTTGAAACACCAATGACTTATGCCTCAAGAGGTTTCATCATTGATGTCTTTTCAATCAATTATGATAAACCATTACGTATAGAATTCTTTGATGATGAGATCGATTCCATCAGATTCTTTGATAATGATTCACAAAGAACTTTAGAAACAATTGATGAGGCAAAGATCTGTTTTGCGAAGGATGTCTTCTTCTCTGAAGAAGAAAAGAAATATCTGTCAGACAATGTGGAAGTAGTATCTGGTCAGATGGAATTAGAAATGGAATACATCAAGGCAGATATCTATCGTCAGTCACAATATTTCTATTATTCCTATTTTGATAAAGCTCATCTCAAAGATTATTTTGATGATCCTGTGATCTATCTGAGTGATAAACAGAAGATCGATGCACATCTCAAGATGATCCAGGATGAAAGTATTGCCTATATTCAGGAAATGTATGAGGAAAACAAACTCCCATTACGATTCTATGTCTATGGAGAATTCAACAGGGAAATCGCCAAATGTGACATGATCGAAGGAAAACCTTTTTCGGATGTTTCCTATATTTCGGAAATCGATTTTCCTTATGGTACCAGCGATTATGTGGTAAATGTCTTAAAGAATGAAAAAAGTACCTATAAGCTGGCGATCCTTGATGATAAACATTGTGAAGAACTGATCAATTCATTGATCAAACTAGATATACCTTATTCTATCTTTACGGAAGAATTAAAACCCGGTATCAATATCGGCTATGGTGATATCTTTGGCGGTTTTACGATCGATAAGCTTGATCTTTCGGTCTATACAGTCAAGGAACTGTTCAAGTCAAGAAGTCATTCCGGACGTTATGCCAACCGCTATTCTGAAGCCAGAACACTTAACTCCTATGAAGAACTTAACAGTGGCGACTATGTTGTTCATGACCAGTATGGTATTGGTCAATATGTGGCGATTGAAAAGCGTATGGTCAATGGGATTGAATGTGACTATCTCAAGATCCTGTATAAGGGAAATGATGAGCTGCTGGTTCCGCTCTCACAGTTTTCGCTGGTCAGAAAATATGTATCAAAGGAAGGTGTCGTTCCTAAGTTACATAAGCTTGGTTCCAAGGAATGGGTCGAAACCAAGAAAAGAGTTGAGGAAAACGTCAATGATCTGGCAGGTAAGCTGATCGAATTATATTCCGTTCGTGATACCAATATCGGATTTGCCTTCTCCAAAGATACGCCAATGCAGAAAGAATTCGAGGATACCTTTGAGTATGAACTGACTAACGATCAGATCAAGGCAATCGCTGAAGTTAAGGAAGATATGGAAAAACCTAAACCGATGGATCGCTTGCTTTGTGGTGATGTCGGTTTTGGTAAGACAGAAGTTGCGATACGTGCGGCCTTCAAGGCTGTCAATGATGATAAGCAGGTAGCTTATCTTTGTCCAACGACGATTCTGTCTTTCCAACATTTTGATACTTTCAAAAAACGTTTTGAAAAGTTCCCGGTCAGAGTGGAACTGTTAAACCGTTATATCCCGGAAGATAAACAAAGAAAGATCCTGGAGGATCTGAAAAATGGCAGGATCGATATCCTGATCGGTACCCACAGGATCCTTTCCAAAGATATCAGCTACAAGGATCTGGGTTTACTGATAATCGATGAGGAACAGCGTTTTGGTGTAGAACACAAGGAAAAGATCAAACAGCTCAAGAATTCGATTGATGTATTATCTTTAAGCGCAACACCGATCCCAAGAACCTTACAGATGTCACTGATTGGTATCAGAGGCTTATCTACTTTAGATACACCTCCACAGAACCGTTATCCGGTTCAGACATATGTCGTTCATAAGAGCGATAATCTGGTGGAAGAAGTAATCATGCGCGAACTGGAAAGAGATGGACAGGTCTTCTATCTGTTCAATAATGTGGAACTGATCTATTCATTAGCTCGTAAGCTTTCAACGCGTATCCCATACGCCAAGATCGGTGTAGCTCATGGCCAGATGGACCGCAAACAGATCGAAGATATCATGTATCGTTTCTATGCCAATGAGATCAACGTTCTGATCTGTACAACGATCATTGAAACAGGTCTTGATATTCCTAATGCCAATACGATCATTATTGAAAATGCACAGAATTTTGGTCTGTCTCAGCTTTATCAGATCAAAGGCAGAGTAGGCAGATCTGATCGTATCGCCTATGCTTACTTGATGATACCTGAAAAGAAGCAGCTTACGGAAAATTCCACCAAGCGTCTTGATGCGATCAAGGAATTTACTTCGTTAGGCAGTGGCTATAAGATCGCCATGCGTGACCTGACGATCAGGGGTGCCGGTGATCTGCTTGGTGATAAACAATCCGGCTTTATCGATAACGTCGGTCTGGATCTTTATCTGGCAATGCTCAATAAGGCAATTCTGAAAGCCAAGGGTGAAGAGGTTGTTGAGGAAGAACCAAAGGCTAATATCAATATCCCGATCTCCAGCTATATACCTGATAGTTTCTCGGATAATGATTATGATAAGTTAGCTCTTTATCATGAACTATATGACATTGAAAGTAAGGAAGAACTGTTTGATTACTATCTGAAGATCTGTGATGAGTATGGTAAACTTCCAAAGGAAGTTGAAGCTCTCTTCAATAAGAAAAAGTTAGAGTTATTATACAATCTTGATCTGATCGATAAGGTCAGCAATATCAAAGGAGTCTTTTCAATTACACTTTCAGAAGATTATTCCAATAATATCGATGGAGTTAAACTGTTTGAATTCGTCAACAGCTTATCCAAGGATATGAATATCGCCTATCGCTACAACAAGCTGACGATCTCTATTTCCAATCAGAAGGAAAATATTGCCAGGATGTTGAAGCTTGTCGATAATCTTGATAAATTAAAGAAGCAATGAGGATAGATAAATATCTTAAGGTCGCCAGGATCTTAAAAAGAAGAGAAATCGGAAAACAGCTGGCGCTCAATGAGCGCCTTTTCATCAATGAACGTCTGGCTAAGCCTTCAAGTGAAGTTAAAGTAGGTGATCTCATCAGGATCGTCTTTGGCCATCGTGAGATATCTTTACGGGTAAAGGAAGTTAGAGATTCGGCTTCCAAGGAACAGGCTTTTGGCATGTATGAGGTCATTGAAGAGAAAAAAGAGGAATTATAGTATAATAATTTTATGGCTACTAAGACTAAGAAGAAGAAAAAAATGAACAGTATCGTTTCCAAACTGATCTCGATAGCACTGATCGTTGCGGCTATCGCTATTTTGAGTGGCGTACTGCAGAAGATATATAATCTCTTCACTCTGCAACAGCAGGCCAGGGTAGTTGAAGCTGAGCTTGAAGCTCTTAAGGATGAGAATGCTTCACTTACTTCTACCAAAGAAAAACTGGAAGATCCTGACTATGTACAGACTTATGCCAGAGGAGAGTATATGTTCTCCAAGGGTGATGAAAAAGTCTTCTACCTGCCAGGTGATTAAAACAAATGAAACATAAATAACGCTGTTGCGTTATTTTTTTAGGAATAAGAAAATCAGTTTTTAATAATGATATGTATATGTAAGGTAAAATAAAGATAAATTAAATAAAGAATTGGATGAAGATATGGAAAAACAGGTAAAAAGACAGGAAATATATGCCGGAAAAGTAATTCATGTAGTAAAAGATGACGTGGAACTGGATGATGGCACTCAGACGATAAGAGAAGTCGTTCTTCATAATGGTGGCGTATGTATGGCCCTAAAGAAGGATGGCTATTATTTCATGGTCAGACAGTATCGCTACGCTTTAGGAAAAGACATGTTGGAATTTCCTGCCGGCAAGATCGAAAAGGGCGAAGATCCGGATGAAGCGATCAGAAGAGAGATCGTAGAAGAGACGGGCTATTCCGCTAAGAATATCCGTAAGTTTTCATATATCGTTCCAACCTGTGGCTACTGTTCGGAAAAGATTCATCTCTATTATGGTGAAGCTGATGAACATCCTGGCCAGCACTTTGATGAAGATGAAAGACTTAATCTGGAAAAATATACTTTTGATCAGATCAGAGAGATGATCCGCAACAATGAGATCGATGATTCCAAGACGATCGCTTTGATGTATAGACTTGAGATTGAGGGAATTGATGGCTGATTTCAATACGCTGGTCAATGGTTTAAAAGATCATAAAGATTCACCTAGAGACTATTTCGCTTCTTTCTTTACCCGAAACAATCATAAGACCTATCAGATGGAAGAGGGTGCAGACCGAAGTGAAAAAGCAGCTTTGCGAAAACTCTTTTATTCCAGAAAAGATATTAATGAAAGAACTGACGAAGTTCTGGGAGATGATCCCTTCTGTATAGAAGCATTTTTTGTCTACTACATCCTCAATGATGATGTCTATGTAAACTATCGTTTTGAATCATATTATGAAAATATCGGCAGCTATGGTGATCTGAGTGATTATCAGAAGAAAGGCTTTCTCAAGATCTTGAATTACTATGTGGAATTTCTGATCGACATCGGATCTTTCAGAAGAGCGATCAAGGTTCAAAGGATGATGATCAGACTTTTGGGAAGTAAACCTAGAGCGTTAGTAAATCGTCTTTCCTATCTTTACTGTGGCCTGGAAGATGACAAGGAATTCTATCGCCATTATCTGGACAGCGAATTTGATGCCTATGATTATATTCTGCTGGTTGTAACGTTGCTAAAAAACGACGATAAGATAAAGGCAGCCGAAGTCTTGAAAGAGATGTATGAAAAGATCGAATATGCGAAGTATCTTGATCACATGTGGGATCTTAAGGAAGATGTTCCAGCCCAGGCAGAATTTATGAGAACAGTAGAAGATTGTATTGAAGAAATAAATGGTGTTCCGGAATTCTTTTCCTTTGCCTCAGAAGTATATGAGCAGATACAGTGATATTAAGGTGATATAATCAAGTTATGAATGTAGATATTGAAAAAATCAGTGCAATAAAAAACGAACTGGAAGCACTCAAGGAAAATGATGCCTTATTTATTAATGAAGAAGGCAAGACCAGATATGCGATCATACCAATCGAAACGTATGATGCTTTGGAAGATCTGATGGCTATGATCAATCCTTCAGCTGTGCCTCAGGTTAAGATCGTTCCTTCTGGTGAGCTTGATCTCAGTTATGATGAGTACGAAAGAATCAAGAAACAGATCATGGATGCGGTCGAAAAGACTTTTATGCCTAAACCGGAGAAACTGAACTGATGAAGGGTTTGTTTATTACGTTTGAAGGGCCTGATGGTTCAGGCAAGACAACGGTCGCAACAGCGGTCTGTGAAAGATTAAAAGAAAAGGGATATGAAGTAATACACACCAGAGAACCTGGTGGTATAGCCATATCAGAAGATATCAGAAAGATCATCCTTGATCCCAAGAATACCTCAATGGATCCAAAGACCGAAGCACTTTTATATGCGGCTTCACGTCGTCAGCACCTGGTTGAAAAAGTCTTCCCGGCAATCAAGGAAGGAAAGATCGTGATCTGTGAAAGATTCTTGGATTCATCTTTAGCTTATCAGGGTTATGGCCGTAAACTGGGATTTGATGAAGTCCTTTCGATCAATATGTTTGCGATCGATAATACCTATCCCGATCTGACGATCTATCTCGATGTTGATGAACAGGTCGGACTTGATCGTCTGGCTGATCGTTCCTTCAAGGATCGTCTTGATCAGGAGTCGATCGAATTCCATCATCTGGTATCAGAAGGATATAGAGAAGTATTGAGAAGATTTAAGGATCGCATCAGTATCGTTGATGCATCTCAGGATAAGGAATCAGTCATTCAGGATTCTCTTGATCTCATAATTAAAAAAATAGATGATTAAGCAACAACTTAAAAAGTCTGAACCAATTGCCTATCAGTCTCTTTACAACGCATTAAGTCAGAATAAAGTAGCGCACAGCTACTTATTTTCTGGTGAATATAATCCCTTGAAGATCGAAACAGCCTATCTCTTGGCCCAATCGATCATTGAAAACAGGGGAGATTTTGCCTGTGAAGAATGTGAGACCTGTCGAAGGATCAGAAAAAACGAATACTTTGATGTGATCTTTGTGGATGGCTATAAACAGAGTATCAGGAAAGATGATATCGATAATATCCTGGATGAGTTTTCACGAACTTCTTTGGAGTCAGCAGGCAAGAAAGTCTACATCCTGGCCAATATCAATAATGCTTCCACAAAAGTATTGAATATGATCCTGAAGTTTATGGAAGAGCCAAGCAATTCCAATACCTATGGAATCTTTATCAGTGATAAGAAAGAAGATCTCTTGCCTACAATCGTATCCAGATGTCAGGATATTCCTTTTCTGACCAGAGACTTTTCTTTTCTGATTGAAAAATACGAGAATGCGGGATTTGATCATATTGATTCCTATCTGCTTGCGCATATTTTGCATAGTTTCTCTCAGGACTTTGATCTCAATGATCCTTTCTATCTGGGAGCCAAGGAATATGTCTATAAGACGATTGAAAATCTCAACAATAAGGAATATCTGCCGGTCATGTTTTATCGGGAGTTCTATACATTGTTCAAGGATCGTGATGATTTCAGAAAATGTGTCGACTACTATATGGCTATCATGATCAGAATGATCGAGGATGCTTTAGTTGAGAAAAAAAGCGGTGATAGTGAATATGATCAACATCTTGAGATCATCAGAGCACATAAGCCTGATCGACTCTTACAGATCTTCATTGAAGCTAATGACAAGATCCTAAGACAGGCCGAAAGAAAACTGTTGTTTGACGCAATAAGTTATGAAATAATATCATATATTTGAAGGTGAATTATGGAAAACAGTACTACTAGATATATATCGGTAAGATTTGAAACAACGCATAAAGCCTATACGTTTTCAACTACTGATCAGACAATAAAAAACGGTGATGCCGTGATCGTGGAGACACAGCGCGGTGTTGAATATGGCGAAGTATCAGGTGATCCTTTTACCAAGCCAAATGTTTCGCTGGAAATCAAACCGATCATGCGTAAAGCTGATAAGAAAGATCTGGAACAGTTTGAAAGAAACAAGAAAGATGCCATCGAAGCAAAACGCATCTGTCAGGAAGAATCAGATAATCTGCAACTGGAAATGAATGTCATTTCAGCTGAGTATACGCTTGATCGTTCCAAGATCACATTTACCTATCTGGCTGATGATCGTGTCGATTTCCGTGAACTGCTGAAGGTACTTGCAGCGATCTTCCATTGTCGTATTGATCTGCGTCAGGTCGGTACGAGAGACAAGGCTAAGATGGTTTCAGGTATTGGCGTGTGTGGCAGAGAATTATGTTGTGCCAAATTCCTGGGTGATTTCGATCGTATTTCCATCAATATGGCCAAGAATCAGCTGCTGGCATTAAATATCCAGAAGCTTTCCGGTCAGTGTGGAAATCTGATGTGCTGTCTGCGCTATGAAGACGATGCCTACAAGGATCTGCGCAAGGATCTGCCTAAACTGAATGCTCAGGTCGAATATGAAGGTGAAAAATATCGTATCACATCGATGAATGTGATTGCCAAGAACTGTAAACTGGAAAATCCGGAACATGCGATATTTATCTCTCTTGAAGATCTGATCAAAAAGGGTAAATACAACAAACCGGCAAAGAAAAATGAAAAAGGAGAAGGAAGTGTCGCTAAACAGTAAAGCAACACTTTTTCTTGTTGCGACCCCGATCGGTAATCTCAACGAAGTATCCAAGCGGACTCTGGATGTATTGAATAACGTTTCTGTCATTGCCTGCGAAGATACGAGAAACTCTTTAAAACTGCTGTCGCATTTTGATATCCATACCAGAATGATCAGCTATCATAATTTCAATGAAGAAGAATCAGCTAAAGGTATCATCGCCTTATTAGAAAACGGGGAAGATGTTGCCTTGATCTCTGATGCGGGTTATCCTTTGATCTCCGATCCCGGTTATCATCTGGTCAATGAAGTTATAGCTAAGGGTTTTAAGATTGTGACAGTCTCAGGACCAAATGCGGCTTTGAATGCCTTGGTGGCATCTGGCTTAAATACCAATCACTATCTCTTCTATGGCTTTCTGAATTCCAAAGCATCTCATGCCCGCAAGGAAGCAGAAGGATTAAAGATGTTTCCTTATACGATCATCTTCTATGAAGCACCTCATCGCATCGAAAAGACATTAAAGATGTTACATGAAGTATTTGGTGATCGAAAAGCCTGTCTGGCTAGAGAACTCACCAAGCTACATGAAGAATACTATCGTGGTACACTCTCTGATCTGTGCAAACTTAAAGATCTGAAAGGCGAGATGGTTCTGATTGTTGAAGGTTATAGTAAACCGGATGAACAGATTGATCTGGAAGATACCTTTGAAGAGATAAACGAACTGGTAGATAAGGGAATGCGAAAGAAAGAAGCGGTAAGCGAAGTAGCGGCTAAATACGATATCTCAAAAAACGTTTTATATAATGCCTATCTGAAGGAGAATGATCAAAATGAAAAAGACTAAA
Organism: uncultured Bacillota bacterium; assembly: GCA_946537295.1. Taxonomy (GTDB): domain Bacteria; phylum Bacillota_I; class Bacilli_A; order Erysipelotrichales; family Erysipelotrichaceae; genus Colivicinus. The sequence continues at coordinate 25 of CAMNFQ010000024.1, read as the reverse complement.
CAGATCGAAAGAATTGAGAAAATGG
>CAMNFQ010000023.1 GCA_946537295.1 uncultured Bacillota bacterium | reverse complement strand
GGCCCAGGCTACATTGCTACTCCTCAGACTGCTCCATTAAGAGAGAAACAGCCTGATGGCTCAAGACATCCATTTGATTCATTCATTATTTCTAAGACACCTGCCGGCAGATGGGGCGATGCTGAAGACCTGATGGGTCCAGCAGTATTCCTGGCATCTGATGCTTCCAACTTCGTAAATGGTCATATCCTTTATGTTGATGGCGGTATCCTGGCATACATTGGTAAACAGCCAAGCTAAACAAAAAAATAGAATCATACCATTTCCCACAGGATCTGATATGATTCTTTTTTTATTCCTTGTTTATCAGTGTTTCAACTGCTTTTCTGAGTGTATCTTCATCTCCAACATTACCCGGGAAAATTACATAAGGTATTTCTGGGAATTTGGAACCTTTATCTGCTTCCCAGACCGGGATACCAGGTTCGATCTGTCCTAAGACTTTCGCAACCTTAATTCCAAGTCCTTTGACACCGACATCTGCTGAAGTTATACCGCCTTTTGCGACCACAAAACTTGGTTCAACTTCCAGGCCTTTAACTAACAGATATACGCCCTTTGAGATCTTTACACTTCTGGCAAGGGCTTCTTCCGGTGTATCGTTTTCATAACTCAGCAATTCTCTTTCAGTATAGACAACAGCGGTCTTTCCCTGCTTAATGATTTTTTCTTCTTCAGCTATGCAACGTTTTATTTCTGTTACAAATGTATCATTGCCATACATTACTGTTGATGATTGGAATTCTATACCAACTGTATCTTCCAGTTTCAGTAATTCTTCCAATTGCTTTGTGGTTTTCTCCGTATGGGAACCGACTACCACGATACCACCATTGCTGATATCTTTTTTGATCATTTCACTTCTTCTTAAAAGTGATTTTTCATTTATTCCACCAACGCATCTTACAAACGAAGCGGCTGAGCGGATATTGAATACCTTTCCTCTTCTGATCGCTTCATAGAAGACGGCAGTAAACAGTTTCACATCAACATAGTCGATCGCGTTGACAATAACACGCTGATAATCATGAACATCCATCAGGATATTAAGGATCTTCTTGTAGTCAGCTTTTCTCAGATCATCAAGAGAGATACTGATCACATCTTCCTTTTTGATTTCACCGTTTGTCTTTTCTTCAATATATTCCTTCAGGTTGGAACTCTTATAGCCGAAAGTCTTGTCTTTCGCAAATTCCGTTTCGCCACATGGAATCAGTTCATTATTATCTTTGACATAATGAACATCATTGATGGTATATCTTCCTCCTTCTTTAAAGAAAGGAAATAAGATCTCACCATCCACTTTTCCATAATCTGATTCAAGACCCTTCTTCAAGATATTCATTTCCAGAGGATAATGACCACGAAGGGTAGAATCACCTCTTGAGATAAAGAAGTATTTCTTTTCACAGATCCTTGCGGCCTGTGAGACTCTTTCAATGATCTGTTTATGTAAAGCGGTCGTTTCTGCTTCAGACATTGCCCGGGAATTAGTCAGAATGAAAAACAGTCTTTCATTAGCGAATGCTTCCTTGAGAGAATCAAGGCTCCAATCAGTATAAACCTTTACATCATGGACACATTGTACTCCGGTAGGATCATCATCCAGCACTACAAAAACATGATCATCACTTCTGATCTCTTCATCCAGGATCTCATCCACATTCAGCTGTGGATATTCATATGACAAAAGAATTGAAAAAGGTAATCCCATTCTAGAGGCCTAACTCTTTCTTAACCCTTTCTACAGCCAGTCTAGGAGAAGTCAACACCGGTTTCTTGATATCTGAAAGTAAAGGCACGATTGCAGTCATTGAACCCTGAGCCAGTACAACTACATCATTTTCAGCTTCAGCTTTCTTGATTGCTTCTATAACCAGTTCGTTATGTTTATCAACATCACCACTCATCAGAATATCCAAGGCACCATCTACCAGATATTCATTTACAGTTACTTCTTTTCCGGCTTCTAAGGCTTTTGTCCTGACAAGATTTGAACTAGGTTTTACAGTTGAGGCAACAGTTGCGACAACACCAATCTTTGAACCCATGCTGACAGCTTTTTCTGCCATGGCTTCATCGATCTTCAGAGTCTTGCAATCAGCCTGTTTTCTGGCGATATCAAAAGCTTCACCAACTGAAGAACACTGATTGAAGATCAGATCAGGTTTCAAGGTCTTGGCTACCTGAACATAGGCACACATCCTGCTGATGATATTGGCATTGATCTTACCATTTTTCTTTACTTCATCAAGTAAGGAATCATCAATGATATTTACCATTTCAACTTCCGGAATGATCTCTTTAAACAAAGCTTTAAGATCATTTAATGAAACCGGACTGGTGTGAATCAATACTACTTTCATATTAATAAACTCTCCTTCATAAAATTGAAATATGCATATCTGTATTATAAAATACTTATATGGTTAAAACTCTTATACTGATCAGAGATATCGTGATGTATATCGGCATGCTGGTAGGAATCTTCCTGATCGGCTATGTACGTGTATCGTTCTCAAGCCGCCAGAAGAAATCTCCAAACGTTGCCTTAAACTATAACGAGAAGGAACTCAAACTGCGTAAGATCGCAATCGTCATTCTTGTCATTACGATCATCCTGGCTCTGATACCGACAAGATATCTCCAATAAGAAGCACCTGCTTCTTTTTTTATTTATAATCTTCTAATTTTTCAATCGCTGATCTTACCATCTTCTTATCGATCGGATAAGGGATATGATCAAGTTCCGGATTGATGATTGTTGCATCAAGCACATCATCAAGCGGATCGGATATCTCAAGATCAAGATCTTTCAGACATACCGGTAGTCCTACTGACTTGTTGAAATCATAGACTCTTCTTAATTCTTTTTCGTTATTATCGACCAGTAACTGAATAAGTGTTCCATAGGAAACGATCTCGCCATGAAGATGTTTTCTTTCCATCCATTCTCTTACGGTCAAACCATAATACAAGGCATGAGCCAAAGCTGAATTATAATCCGGATTGACACTTAAGGATACGGAACCTGTTGCGATGATAATCGATTTGATCACATCTTCCACTTCTTCAGAAACAGTGTGTTTCTTTACATCTTCATAGGCTTTATATCCCTTAGCTATGATCGGTTCATAACATAAGATGGATATTGTTCTGCCCAGTTCACTTTCAAAATCCAATACATCATTCTTGGCTGAAAAAACACATTCCACATGTTTTGCCATGGTGTCACCCATGCCTGCCCAGAAATATTTGGCAGGAGCACTGACGATTACTTCCGGATCGATAAAACAATGAACAGGTGCGGATTTAAGACGATATATCTCTTTGAATGAACCATCATCATTATGAATAATGGAGATCTTTGTTACAGCGGCACAGGTCGATGCGATTGATGCAACTGTAAATACCGGCTTATCCAACATGTCACCTACACACTTTGAAACATCCAGACATTTGCCTCCACCTACCGCAATGATGAAATCAGCTTTCTTAACTTCTTCATTATTCTTTATTCTTTCAATATTGGCATATGATGCTTCCTTGCCATAGACTTCTTCATGAACGATCTCAAAATCTTTCAGTGCCGGTAAAAGCTTTTCTCTGCTGGCAGCATAGGCTTTTTCACCATATAATAACGCAAGCTTTTTTCCATATGATCCGCAGACATTTCCAATTGCCTTGAATGCATCACTACCGATCGTATATCTAGGAAGATAATTCTGTTTCATTTGGCCTCCCTTTGTTTTCAAAAAACGATGCCCATAGGCATCGTCTTGTGTTCCTATTTTTATAACAGGCTATCAACGAATTTCTTTAATTCAGGATCTTTGCATCCGGCATTGAAGCATTCCAGGAAACGAGGAGTAAGTGATTTCTTAACTACATCCTGATCCATTGCGCTTAATGCTTCAACCAGTGGTTTTGCAACAGCAGCCTTAACTTCAACGAGCTTAGCAGCATTTCTGTTCTGAGATTCTTTTCTGCCTGGTTCGTTTGGATATCCCATTCCTTTTGGTGAACCGAAAGCAACAGTGAAGATATTCTTGAGGTTAACATCAGCACCCCAGCCAAAGCCCTTAGCATATGGTAAAGCTAAAGCATTACCATTGTTGATCTGTAAGAACAGATAGGCATCAGATGGTTCGATACAATAACCACAGACAACTCCTGGCATCATATTACAAGCCATAAGAGCACCCTGTCCTGTACCACATCCTGTTACAACAAAGTCAACAGCACCGGAATTTAATAACAGAGCAGCCTGTACACCGATATTCAGATAAGTAAGATAACCAGGTTCACCTAACTGTAAAGGTGCTTCCGCAGTAGTCATGCCAGTGTTGTAGACAGTATGTCCCATTGGTTCAACTACTTCTTTCAGTACGCTAACGATTGTGTCGTTTTTAGCGGACTGAGAAAATTCATTGATCATTGCGATTTTCATATTTTTCTCCTTGTATCTATATAATCACTAATGTGTAATTTGCGAATTTAGAAAATAAAGGGCGGAGTGACTCCGCCCTAAGATTAATTACTCTTTGCTACCGTTGTCAGCAGCTTCAAAAGTATAACGGTTATTTGAACCAATTAAGCGGATATAATTTCTAACAAATTCCTTGATGGCTTTTTCAGCAGTCATCATGATGTTAAGATAATCAGTATTTGGTTCAGCTTCCCATTTAGCTTTCATAGCTACTTCAGCAGCATGGAAAGCATCTGTACAAACGTTGATCTTGTTGATACCGCCAGCGACAGCTTTTCTGATGTTTTCTTCACCGGAACCGGAACCGCCATGCAGAACAAGTGGCATCTTTAAAGCAGCTTTTAATTCAGCCAATCTGTTGAAATCAAGTACAGGTACATATCCTTCAGGATACTTACCATGAGCAGTACCGATAGCGACAGCTAAAGCATCAACACCGGTAGCCTTTACAAATTCAACAGCCTGTTCAACGTTAGTGTACATATCAGCTGTCTTGCCATCTCCGTCAGCTGCCTGACCGACATGACCAAGTTCAGCTTCAACGCTGATGCCTTTGGCATGAGCCAGATCGGCGATCATACGTGAACGTTTAACATTCTCTTCATATGGCAATGATGAAGCATCAATCATAACGTTTGAGAATCCCATCTTGATAGCATCAATCTCAGCTTCCAGTGAAGGGCCATGGTCCAGGTTCAGACATACCGGAACATTAGCTCTTTCAGCCATAGCTTTGATCATAGGTACCATCTCAGTAGGATGAGCCAGTTTAGACATCTGGCCAACACCAAACTGCAGAATGATTGGAGAATGTTCTTCTTCAGCAGCCTCAATGACTGCTCTAGCCATTTCCATGTTAACGCTATTGACAGCCATTACAGCATAGCCATCACGGTTAGCGTTATCAAGGATGTACTTCATATTTACATACATAATTCAGTTTCTTTCTATATGAATCAAATTGTTTAAATCTAATTCAAGTTTATAATTTAAAACTTTATAGATTAGATATCGATATCGAGATCGACTACTTCTTCTTCCTTAACTTCTTCTTCAGAAGGTGCTTTCTTTAATACAGCATAAAGAACACCAGTGATTACTGAACCTAAAGCTAAGCAGACTAACCACATACCGAGGTTGTCAGAAAGTGGAGCAACGAAGATACCACCGTGAGCAGCTGGAGTACCAATACGTAATGACATTGCTAAACCAGAAGCGATAGCTGAACCGACCATAGAAGCAGGAACAACTCTTGTTGGATCTTCAGCAACGAATGGTAAGACACCTTCAGTGATGAAGCATAAGCCCATAGGGATACAAGTATAAGCAGCATCTTTCTGCTGACGAGTGAATTTCTTAGGAGCTAAGATAGCAGCTAAACCTACACCAATAGCAGGAGTCATACCACCGATGATCTTTGCAGTTTCAGCAGCAGCACCGATACCACCGTTTGCTTCGTTATCAGCATATAATGCGTTAGCAGCCATAGATGCAGTCTTGTTGACTGGACCACCCATATCGAAGCCCATGCAAGCACCGATAACAGCACCAGCAACGAATAATGAAGAGCCTGAAAGACCTTCGATCCATTTCTGGAATGCGATCATGATTGCTGATAATGGTTTCATGAAGATACCGAAGAATACAAAGATAGCAACACATGTAGCAACTACTGGAATGATAAGAACTGGCATTAAACCCTGTAAAGGTTTAGGAAGTTTCCAAGTCTTCATCCATTTTACGAAGTAACCTACTAAGAAGCCCATCAGCATAGCGCCAACGAAACCAGTCTTTGTAGGACCACCAGCGTAGTAACCGATTGCGAAACCAGGAACAATACCCGGACGGTCAGCGATAGAATAAGCGATACCAGCACATAAGAATGCATATGCCCAGTTAAAGCCCATACCATTAACTTCACCAAGCATATGGATGAAGTCAGTGAAATTGAAAATTGAGTAACCAGAGTAGTTTAAACCACTGATGGTTGGTTCTGAAAGTGGAACACCGTCCCATTTTACAGCTTTCTGAATAGCACCTGTGATACCAGCCATAACAACCATAGGAATCAGGAATGAAATACCGGTCATGATGTGCTTTCTGAAATCAGTTAATTTCATAAATAATTTTTCCCTCTCTTAAATTAATAAAGTAAATAAAGTTTACTTAGCTGCCAATTTCTTTTCGATAGTAGCAATCAAACTCTTAGGCTGTTTCATTGCAGTACCGATAGGTACATCGACAACTTTCTTGTTTGCAAAGCGTGAAGCTCCACGGACAGCGATATCATGAGCGTAAATGACAACATCAGCTTTTTCGATGTCTTCTGCTGTCAATTCGTTTTCGATACCGGCAGATCCCTGTGTTTCAACCTTAATGTTATGGCCTAATTCTTCAGCAGCTTTCTGAAGCTTTTCAGCCACAATGTAAGTGTGGGCAATGCCCGCTGTGCAAGCTGTAATTGCAACAATGTTCATATAGAAACTCCTTTCATTATCTTGAATTAGCTTACCTAAATTTTATAATAATTTTATTTGATGCAACAATTATTTATCAGTTTTAGATTAAATTTTTGAGTACATTTACTCTATTTCTGATAATTTTATGATCAATTTATTACAGATCTATATCCAAATCGACGATTTCTTCTTCGTTAAGCAGCTTATCTACTTCGCCAAGCTCACTATCATCACAAAGAATCAGCTTGAGGATCTCTTCTTTAGTAGTGGCCTGTGACAGCTTGGTAACCCTTACATCATTTCCCAGTTTACCAGCCAGTTCACTAAGAAGCATCATGTGATTTCTTGCGAATTCCGCATCGGCACTGACACAGAATAAGAAGATCAGATGAGTATCCTGGAAACCATCTTCGGAGATACTGCTTTCCCATCTGATCGGATTAACTGTTTTACCGATCATGATGCCGTTACGTAAGACACTATTACTCTTTCCATGCGGAATTGAGATATTTGAGCCCATTCCGGTAGGACCTTCAGCTTCTCTTTCGTAAATGTCCTTCACAAATACTTCTGGATCATTGATATAACCGTTTTTCAGCAGTTCATTGGCCATATAATGAAGGACTTCATCCTTATTAGTACCTTGTACCTCAAGGTCGATGATATCAGTATTCAAAATATCATTTAGTGGCATGTTTTAAACCCCTTTCATATTGATACACATAGATAATATCAGTAAATGTAAGTGTTTACAATACATTTTTATAAGAAATAATCACAATATTATCAAATTAATCATAACTTTACCATTGACAGTGTCAGAATCTGATTATAAGATAAACCTGTAAGGGCTAGTAAATGAGCTTTATCTGATTGCTTTCAAAGAAGCTGACATACTTCTCAGAAGGACACTTATCAGTGATTATGCCTTGGATATCATAGAAGTCTGCAAAGTGGTTGTAAGCTACCACGTCAAACTTGGAATGATCAGCCACGATATAGTTTGTAGAACTCTGTTTAAGGACATGTGCCTTCATAGCCCCTTCGTGCAGATTTGTGTTTGTAAGGTTCCTTGAAATCGAAATACCCACAGTAGAAATGAAAGCCTTGTTGTAGTTGTATGGATAGAAACTGGTATCGGCAATAAATGTTCCGGTATCGTGCATGATCACGCCACCGATACAGATTCCCGTGAGATTATCCATCTCTCTGATCAGTTGCAGAACCTCGAGACAATGCGATATTACCGTCACATTCTTGAGATCCTTCATATAGTGCAACATGCGATAGGCGGTTGTACCGGAATCAATAAAGATGACATCGTCATCTTCGACTAAGGAAGCTGCCAGCTTGCCGACATGTTCCTTCTCGCTTGCGAAAGATTCACTTCTTTGTTTAAGAGGATCAACACTGCTTACGGATTCACTCTTGTCGTTGTATATGACTCCTCCGTAAACCTTGGATATCAGACCCTGATCCTCAAATCGCTTGATATCACGACGCAAGGTCTGAATCGAGACTTTGAACTTTTCAAGAAGTTCCTCGTTTTTTACTGATTTATTGTCTTTAATAAAAGACAACATTTCTTTCTGTCTATTGTATTTCATGATTTTTCACCTTTAACTTCATTATAACTACTATTTATAAATTTAATCAAAATATTATCAAAACAGGAGGATAAATGATGAATAAATTGTTAGAAATGACTAAGAAATTTCCACAGACTGAACTGTGGAACGACTCATGTTCGTGTAAGGAATTATCCTATGCGATCGAAAACGGTGGATCTGGTGCAACAACCAATCCGGTAATCGTCTTCAATGTCTTAAAAAATGAACTTCCTGAATGGGAAGATACGATCAAGAAGCTTGTTGAAGATAATCCAAGTTTTACCGAAGATGATCTTGCCTGGGCTACTATCAAAGCTCTTGGTAAAAAAGCATCAACTCTTTTACTCGACCAGTTCAAGAATAGCAACGGTCAGAAAGGAAGGATTTCTTTCCAGACTAATGCCAAATATTATCAGAACAAGGACCTGATGGTTGAACAGGCTCTGGATCTGGCTTCTACTGTTGAAAACTCCCAGGTAAAAGTTCCTGCCAGCAAGGCTGGAATCGAAGCCATGGAAGAGCTGACCTATAAAGGTGTATCAATCAACGCGACCGTCTCATTCACTGTGGCACAGGCAATTGAAGTTGCGGAAGCAGTTGAAAGAGGTCTCAAGAGAAGAGAAGCAGAAGGACTTGATACATCCAAGATGCATCCGGTATGTACAATCATGATCGGTAGAGTTGATGACTATCTTAAAAACTACTACAAGGAGACTGACACCCTGATATCATCAGAAGCTCTCGACCTGGCTGGTATTGCCGTCATGAAGAAAGCCTATAAGTTATATAAAGAAAGAGGCTATCGCACAAAACTGCTTGCTGCAGCCTTCCGTAATTCACATCATTTCACAGATCTGATCGGTGGTGATCTGATCCTGACTGTTCCTTATTCATGGCAAAGAAAATACAACGGATTAAATGTTGAAGTAAAAGACTACATGTCAACTCCTGTTGATGAAAAGATTCTGAATGAATTACTTACTCTTAAGGAATTCCAGCTGGCATATGATGAAAACCTTGCACCAGAAGACTTCCAGTACTATGGTGCCTTCAAGGCAACAATCTACCAGTTCCTTAACGGATATGATTCACTGATTCAGTTATTAAGAAAGTATATGGTGAAATAAGATGGCAAATACATTCCTGACACCCGCAAAAATCGTTTCCGGAAAAGATGCCCTAACTACCGCTGGAAGCGAACTTAAGAAATACGGAAACAAGGCTTTTATTGTCACAGATGCTACGATGGTAAAACTTGGCAATGTCGCTCTTCTTGAAGACATTCTCAAAAAGCAAAGTATTGACTACACTATTTTCCCTGAAGTCAATTTTGAACCAAATGATCTGGTCGTCATCGATGCAGCAAAAGCCTATAAAGAAAACTCATGTGATTTCCTGATCGCATTAGGTGGTGGTTCACCAATCGATACCGCCAAGGCATTATCAATCTTATTAAGTAGTGATGCGCCATTATCTTCATATATGGGTAAGATCATTGATATCAAACGTCCTGCTCTGATTGCGATCCCTACAACAGCCGGTACCGGTTCTGAAGCAACAAAATTTACGATCATCAATGATACTGCTTCCAAAACCAAGATGTTACTGACCGGACCATGTCTGATCCCTGATCTTGCGATCATTGATCCGGAATTCACCAAGTCAGCTCCTAAATCGGTAACATCACATACCGGTATTGATGCTTTGTGTCATGCGATTGAATCGTATACTTCCAGAAAGGCACAGCCTCTTTCTGATACCTTTGCCTTAAGTGCAATCAAGCGTATCTTCAATAATCTACAAAAATGCTACGAAAACGGTAATGACATTGAAGCCAGGATCCAGATGTCTCTGGCAGCTTTGGAGGCAGGTATCTCCTTCAACAATTCATCCGTAACAATCGTTCATGGCATGTCCAGACCAATGGGTGCACTCTTCCATGTTCCTCATGGATTAAGTAATGCCATGCTTTTAGAAGAATGCATGAATTATGTCGTTGATGCTGCCTATGATCGATTCGCTGATATCGCCAGATATCTTTCCTTTACCGATACAAGCGATGATAAGAAAGCAGCTGAAATATTCCTGGAACATCTAAGTTCATTACTGCATTCACTCAATGTTCCAAGCATGTCAGAATATGGAATTGATTCAACTGAATACTTCAACAATATCGACAAGATGGCTAATGATGCCTTTGCTTCAGGTTCGCCATCCAATACGATCAAAGAAATAACTGTTGAAGATATGAAGATTCTTTATAAAAAGATCTACAAGTAATAAACCTAAGTTTACAATTTCTGAATAATAGATTCTAGTAAAAGATATTCTGTTTCATTTATAATGAAGTTACAGGATATCTTTTTAATAATTCAGGAGGAATCAATATGTCCAATATAGAAAAATTGGTCCTTTTACATTCCAATGATATGCATGGAGATTTTCTTGCTGAAGACAAAGGCGATCGAAGTGAAGGTGGCGTTTCCTTACTTTCGGGCTATATCAAAGAAGTCAGACAAAAGGAACCTAATACTATCTATGCGATTGCCGGTGACATGTTCAGAGGTTCAATAATTGATAGTGAATATAAAGGTTTTTCAACCATCGAACTGATGAACTTCCTTTCACCTGATGTTGTAACACTGGGAAATCATGAGGTAGATTATGGATTATCTCATCTGCTGTTTCTGGAAAAATGTGCCAAGTTTCCTATCGTCAATGCCAACATGTTTATCAAGACAAATCATACCAGACTATTTAAACCGTATATAACTCTTGATATCAATGGTCTTAAAGTAATGTTTATCGGCATCATAACTGACGAAGTACTGGCTTCAACTAAAGCAGAAAAGATCGTGGGATCATTTATTGATGTCTGGGATGCCGCGAGACAGGTTGGTGTAATCGTTGATAACTACAAGACTACCAAGGTAGACCTGACCGTTTTACTTACCCATATCGGTTTTGAAAAAGATAAGGAACTTGCTTCACTGTTAGATCCTAAATGGGGTGTAGATCTGATCATTGGCGGTCATACTCACACCTTCCTTGATGAACCATGCATTGTCAACAATATACCGATCGTTCAGATCGGTATTGGAACTGATCAGATCGGCAGATTTGATATTCACATCGACACCGATGAACACAAGATGGTCGACTATCGCTGGCAAGCCATACCAATCGATTCAAAGCACTGCAATTCTGATCCGATCCTGGAAGATGTCATCAATGCCTATAAATCAGAAACTGACAGAAAGTATTCAAGGATCATCACCAATTTCCGCAGAGAACTGACTCACCCGTCACGCTATCAGGAAACCGAGCTTGGTAATCTGTTTGCCGACCTATTGCAGCTCGATTCCTCATTTGATGTCATGTTGTATGCATCGGGATCGATCAGACTGGAAAAACTCGGACCGATCGTTCAATATCAGGATCTGAAGGAGTGTTTACCATATAATGGCTTGGTCTATATGCTGGAAGTTACCGGAAAACAGTTCAAAGAAATGATGCGATTTATGCTGAGGGATGAAGCACTTGCTGAAGGTTCCCATACTGAGTTCTATCAGGTATCTAAAGGTATGAAGATGATCTATCATAAATCAACTCATGATTTTGAGGAATTCTCACTCAATGACAAGCCGATCGAAGATGATCAGATCATCAAAATTGCCTTGCAGGATTATCACTATAACAGCTTCTCGGAGTTCTTTGGTTTTCCATTAGAAGAAGTGCTCAAAAACAAGAAAGCCAGAGTCGTCATAACCGATGATTTCTCTATTTTTGAAGAGCTTCTCTGTTCCATGAATCAGGTCGATTCTCATATCGAAGGAAGAATAACAATACTCGACTAGGACCAATAATTATTCAAATATTGTAAACAGCCAAAGACCACATGAATTTGGCTGTTTTTACGTTATAATAAAGTTGCAATAAAAAGAAGAGGAAAATTAATCTATGGAAACTTTAAGTTCAAAAATCATTGAGAAGAAAACCAGACCTGTTAAAATCATCCAGTTTGGTGAAGGAAACTTTTTAAGAGCTTTTATTGACTGGTTCATTCAGACAATAAATGATGAAACAGATTTCAATGGTGATGTCGCTGTTATCCAGCCACTTCCATCAGGTAGAGTTAAAGAACTGGAAAAACAGGATGGTCTCTACACTTTACTGCTTGAAGGTATTGAAAACGGTGAAGTCAAGAGTATGCATCAGGTCATTGATGTTCTTGATCAGTTCATCAATCCATATGATGAATATGACAGATATCTTGATCTGGCCAGAAATCCTGAGATCAAACTGGTCATCTCCAACACGACAGAGGCTGGTATTGCCTACGATCCAAACGATCTGGATTTTGATAAATGTCCAAATTCATTCCCTGGCAAACTGCTTTCACTGTTAAAGACCAGATATGATCATTTCAATGGTTCAAAAGATGCCGGATTATATATCCTTGCCTGTGAACTGATCGACTACAACGGTTCAAAACTGAAAGAAGTAATGCTGAAGCTTGCTGATGACAAGAAGTATGATGAAGCATTCAAGGATTGGCTCGCAAATGCCAACAAATACTACAACACCCTGGTTGATAGAATCGTACCGGGTTATCCAAAAGAACAGATCAATGAACTGACTGAAAAATTCGGTTATATCGACAACAACATCGTTAAGGGTGAACTCTTCCATCTGTGGGTCATCGAAGGTGATCCTTGTCTCAAGGAAGTCTTCCCTGTTGATAAGACAAAACTCAATATCATCATCACTGATAATGTAAGACCATATAAGGAAAGAAAAGTTAAGATCCTGAATGGTGCACATACTACCATGGTTCCTATCGCTTATCAGATGGGTAAGAGACTGGTATCAGAAATGATGAAAGATGAAACATGCAACAAGTTCCTCAACGACTTTATGCATGATGAAGTTTGGCCAACAATCGATCTGTCAAAAGAAGAATGTGAATCATTCACTAATTCTGTCTTTGATCGTTTCCTCAATCCAACGATCAGACATGAACTTCTGACGATCTCACTTAACTCAATGACCAAATATAAGACCAGAGTACTTCCTTCTGCTACTGCAATCTATGAGAAAACAAAAGTATTACCTAAACATGCACTGTTCTCTCTTGCTTGTCTGTTCAATATGTACTCATTAAAGAATGAAGATGGTTCTTCTCTTGTAAAAGATGATCCGGAATTCCTTGATATGTGGAAAGAACTCTATGATGGTAAACACACAGATGATGAAATCATCGACTATGTCATGGGTCTGAAACATTGGGAATATGATTTCAATCAGATGGATGGCGCTAAAGACTTCGTCAAGAGCTGCTTCAGATCAATCAGAGAAAAAGGTGTTGCTGAAACTTTAAAAGAGGTATTCTAATGAACAGATATCTTAAGATCAACGACAACGATAATGTTGCTGTAGCGATTCAGGATATCAAAGCCGGAGAAGATCTGGGCGAATTTAAAGCTTATGATGATACACCTTCCGGACACAAGGTTGCCCTCAAGGATATCAAAGAAAATGAAGACATCGTCAAATACGGTCAGGTGATCGGTGTTGCCTCAAAAGATATCGTCAAAGGTGAACATGTTCATTCTCACAATATGCACACCAAGCTTTCAGGTACGATCGAGTATCGTTATGATCGCGTAGATATCGAAGAAAAGAAAAACGAATCACCATATAAACTCTATGGTTATCGTCGTAAAAACGGTAAAGTCGGTATTCGTAACGAACTCTGGCTGATCCCGACAGTTGGCTGTATCTCTTCGATTGCCAAGGATATCGTCAATCGTTTCAGAAATACTCACAATACTGAAGACATCGATGGCGTCTATACCTTTGCACATCAGTACGGCTGTTCACAAATGGGTGAAGATCAGGAAGCTACGATCAAAGTCTTACAGAATATCGCTACTCATCCAAATGCCGGTGCTGTACTGGTAATGGGACTGGGATGTGAAAATAACCAGCTCAAACCATTTATCGAAGGTTTAGACAATGTTGATCCTGAAAGGATCAGATACTTCAATTGCCAGGATGTTGAAGATGAAGTCTCAACAGCCCTGAATTATCTTGAAGAACTCTATCAGACCATGAGAAACGATAAAAGAGAAGAAATCTCTTTTGCTGATCTGGTATTTGGTCTGGAGTGTGGCGGATCAGATGGTTTCTCTGGCATTACTGCCAATCCATTACTTGGTCGCTTCTCAGACCGTGTTATCTCTTATGGTGGCAATGTCATCCTGTCAGAAGTTCCGGAAATGTTTGGAGCTGAACATCTGCTGATGAACAGAGCCAGAGATGAAAAAGTATTCAACGATATCGTTGATATGATCAACAGATACAAACAGTACTTCATCGACAATAAGCAGGTCGTCTATGAAAATCCTTCACCAGGAAACAAAGCTGGTGGTATCACAACTCTGGAAGACAAGTCATGTGGCTGTATCCAGAAAGGTGGAACATGCATTATCGATGGTGTCATAAACTATGGTGATCAGCTTAGTGTTCCAGGTCTGAATCTGCTTTATGGTCCAGGAAACGATCTATCATCAACTACCGCTTTAGGTTCAGCTGGTTCGCAAATGGTCTTATTCACAACAGGCAGAGGTACACCTTATGGAACCTTTGTCCCTACTGTTAAAGTTGCGACTAATTCGACTATATACAATAAAAAGACTAACTGGTTTGATTTCAATGCCGGAATATGTCTTCAAGAAAAGAGTCTTGATGAAGCCTGTGACATCTTCATGAAACAGGTCGTTGACCACATCAATGGAACCAAGACCCGCAACGAAGATCTGGAATATAAGGAAATTGCCATCTTCAAGAGAGGTGTTATCCTATGATGCATTCCCTGCTTGTGGCAGAAGCTGCAAGCGAATCATCAAATTCCAATCTCAACCTGCTGTTCTATGTTGTGATCGGATCGATGCTGATAGTGTTCCTGTTTAGAGCCTTTATCGGTTATGGACACTATAAAAAATCGATCTATTCACATATCTACGATAACTATCTTATCGACTACTACTACAAGCTGAATGTTTTCCAGGATGCTTCCCGATCACAACTGATCAAGAAACTCCTGGGAAATCATCGTCTGGCCTACGCCAACATCACAAACAATGATGGCCAGCTGGTCTCACAGATCATAACCCTGATCCATCCTAAAGGTGTACTATGTATCTCCTATCTGAATGGCGAAGGTAAACTCTATGGAAAAGAAACGGGTGACTGGTATTATCGCAGAATTGAAGATGGACAGGAACACAAATACAAGATCGAAAATCCTGTCGCATACTTCAAGGAATATAACACTCACCTATCACAGGTACTGGAAGGTAAAAACATTCAAAGTGCTATAGCTGTAAAAGATGAATGTGATGTTACAAACGTCCATACCTCATTTCCGATCGTCAAATATTCTGATCTGGAAAAGCTCATTAAAGAAGCTGATTCCGGCTATGGTCTCAATGACGCCGAGATCGATGAGATCTATGAAAAACTTGGAGGAAAAGTTTCCCGTAAATAACAAACGAGCATTAACTGCTCGTTTTTTTATTGGACATCTGTTATAGTCAATGATCTGGTGAATGATTTGTTTTTGTAATCGACTTTTGTAAGCTGATCTGCAGAATAAGAATTGCCACAGAAATAGCCATCTTCAAAACAATCCATGAGATTATCTATCTCACTATCTGTGCTGAGATTTTCTTCAAAGAATTCGCGCAGTACTTCTGTTTCTTCACCTTCCGGTGCACAGGTGTAATCCACAAGATCACACATCTCACCACTTGCGCTGTGGTACTCATGAATATTCACTGTAACATCATCAATGCTCATAAAGCCTTCTAAGCCATCCTTGAATTCATAGACCTTTTTCTCCAGACGTTTAAAATAATTCAGCCACCAGCTGTTTTCTTCATTTACTTCCAGATCTTTGGTATACTCCAGTACATTTTTTAATGTATAGTTATCCAGATCAAAAGCGGTTTCCAGATTTTCAAAATAGATCTTCCTTAACAGATAATCATATAGTTCTTCCGTAGAATTAAGCGCTAAAATATCATCCTTCTTTACGCTAATAAAGGCCAGACATCCGCCCGTTTCAAACTGTCCTACCGGATTTACTACTAGAGAAATTTTCTGATCATTTTTGCTTGCTTCGATCTTCACATGATCACTTAAACCGATTCCAGATTCGTATTCCATGTTTCTTACTCCTGTTTATTATATGTATGCTTTTGTTAATTTGATTTTATCATTTTTGCACGAAAAAATGGGATTGCTCCCATTACTTCTTAAGTATAAGTTCCATACCGATATGGGGAATGTTATCCTCCAGGAACTCTTCTGAACAGATCACAAATCCTTCCTGCTCATAGAAACCTGTCGCATAGCTTTGAGCTTCGATATAGATCCTTTGAGGATCATAGTTTCTGATGATCTGCTGTATTCCGGCTTTCAGGATCTCTTTGCCCAGTCCTTCACCTCTTTGTAATGTAAGGACTCTACCCATCTGAATGGTATCAGTATCTTTTCTGATAGCTCGTAAATATGCCAGTACACTGTCTTTATCTTCAATAAAGACATGTAGGGCATCCATATCCGCTCCATCTATATCATGATATGGGCATTCCTGTTCCACCACAAAGACATCCTGTCGCGCCTTCAGAATCTTATACAGTTCTTCGTTACTCAGTTCATCAAAGTGTTTACAGACAAGCTTCATAGCTTATAAAAGATATTATTTCCTCTCCAGTTCACGATAGACAAATTCCGGATAATCAACTTCCTTAATGATATTCCAGTCATTTGGATCATATACTCCAAAATAGGTGTCTGATTCGTATTCCTTCTTCACAAAAGAGATATAGGCTTTTCTGGCATAAGGATATGCCTGACGATAGATTGAGCCTCCACCACAGATAAAATACTCTGTTTCATCATCCTTATGTTCTTCCAAAAAACTGATCAGATCATGTATAACTTCAACACCCTCTGCCCTATAGTTTAGATTGGTACTGACTACTATGATATGACGATCATTCAGTTTCTTTGGCAGATTATTGTACGTTGTCCTACCCATGACGATCTGCTGATGCAGAGTATTCTGTTTAAACAGTTTCAGATCATCACTGATATGCCACGGTAAAGATCCCTTGAATCCAATTCCCTGATTAGGATCGAACGCGACAATAAAACTGATCATCAGACAGAAACCTTTCCTTTAATTGCTGGCCATGGATCATAATCCAGAATCTTGACATCATCGATCGTGAAATCAAAGATATTTTTAATCTCCGGATTGAGCCAGAGCTTTGGCAGTTTTCTTGGTTCTCTGCTGAGCTGTTCCTTGATCTGATCAACGTGATCAAGATAGATATGTGCATCTCCAAAAGTATGAACGAATTCATATGGCTGATAACCACATACCTGAGCTACCATAGCCAGTAACAGAGAATATGATGCGATATTAAATGGTACGCCTAAGAATAAGTCGGCTGAACGCTGATACAGCTGACAAGATAGTTTTTTCTTATCAGCAGAAACATAAAACTGGAAGAAGGCATGACATGGTGGAAGCGCCATCTGATCGACCTGTGCCGGGTTGAACGCTACAACCAGATGTCTTCTGGAGAATGGATCATTCTTCAGATTCTCAATAAGCTGGCTGATCTGATCAACACCACTGCCATCAAAATCACGCCATTGCTTACCATAGACCGGGCCTAAATCGCCCCATTTATCCGCAAAAGCCTCATCATCACAGATCTTCTGGATGAACTCATCCATTGTCTCACCCTGATATTCAACTGATTTCTTATATTTCGCATAAGGCCAATCATTCCAGATCTTGACCTTCTTTAAAGCCAGAGGCCTGATATTAGTCTCACCTTTCAAAAACCAGAAGAGCTCTTCAAAGATTCCTCTATAGAAAACCTTCTTTGTAGTAAGAAGTGGAAAACCGTCTTCCAGATTGACTCTCATCTGATAACCGAATTTTGAAATAGTTCCTGTTCCGGTTCTATCTTCTCTTTTTTCACCATTTTCCAGAACAAAACGACATAGATCTAAATATTGTTTCATAATTACTACCTCTTCTTTACATTATACCTTATTGGCAAAAGGACAAAATATGAGATA
>CAMNFQ010000022.1 GCA_946537295.1 uncultured Bacillota bacterium | reverse complement strand
GTCTTATACTTTCATTATACCGCCAAAATAATGACATAACAAAAACGCCTCTATTAAAGGCGTTTTATGCATTTCGGGCTATAACACCCAAATCTCTAAATTGAACCATCAGAAGGGATTTTTTAATACAAAAAAGTCATCATTTGCACCACGTTGGTGATTGTTAGCTTATTTACGATGTTTCTTTGACATTACATCTCTATACATTTTTTACAAAAAGCATTGCATCATCATAATTGAGATTATATAATACATATGAACAGATGCTCATATGTTCAATAAGGAGGATGAATATGAAAAAGACATATAAGATCGAAGTTGACTGCGCTAACTGTGCAAACAAGATGGAAGAAGCAACAAAGAATACAGCTGGTGTAAAAGATGCCGTTGTCAATTTCATGACACTAAAAATGAATGTAGAATTTGAAGATGGTGTCAATGAAAAAGAAGTAATGAAAGAAGTATTGAAAAACTGCAAAAAAGTTGAAGATGACTGTGAGATATATCTATGAGTAAAAAACAGAAAAAGAACCTGATCAGGATAATCAGTTCTCTGTTTCTGCTGATAATAATCCATTTCATACCGGTTAAAAACAAATATGTTGAATTTGGTATGTACATGGTGCCCTATCTCATTGTTGGACACGATATCCTGAAAAAGGCTTTTCTAAGTATAAAAAATCATGAACCTTTTGATGAAAACTTCCTGATGTCTGTTGCGACAATCGGTGCGATCGCTTTAGGAGAATACCACGAAGGTGTAGAAGTCATGCTGTTCTACCAGATCGGTGAATGGTTCCAATCCTATGCTGTAGGAAAATCTAGAAAGAATATCGCTGCCTTAATGGACATCAGACCAGACTATGCCAATATTGAAAAAGATGGTGAAATAGTTCAGGTCGATCCGAATGAAATTGGTATCGGTGAAGAGATAATCGTTAAAGTTGGTGAAAAGATTCCAATCGATGGAATTGTCACTGAAGGAAATACTTCACTTAATACCAGTGCACTAACTGGTGAATCAAAACCTAAAGATGTCGGAGTAAATGATCAGGTCATCAGTGGATGTATTAATATGACTTCGCCAATCAGGATCAAAACAACCAAACTGTTTACTGATTCAACTGTTTCAAAAGTTTTGGATCTGATTGAGAATGCTACCAGCAATAAGTCAAAATCCGAAGATTTCATCAGCAAGTTTGCCAGATACTATACCCCTGCTGTATGTTACAGCGCTCTGGCTCTTGCTATAATTCCGCCATTATTCATCAGAATAACAGCTGGACATTGGGATTTTGCAACCTGGATATTCAGAGCACTTACCTTCTTGGTAATATCATGTCCTTGTGCTCTGGTTATATCAATACCATTATCGTTCTTTGCCGGTATCGGTGGTGCAAGTAAGGAAGGTATTCTGATCAAGGGATCCAACTATCTGGAACTATTATCCAAGACCAGATATGTGGCATTTGATAAGACAGGAACAGTTACCTTAGGTATCTTTGAAGTAACTACTATTCACAACAGTGATCTCGATAAAGAAAAGCTGCTGGAATATGCTGCTTATGCGGAAGCTTATTCCAATCATCCGATTGGCAAATCTATTCTCAAAGAATATAAAAACAAGATTGATAAGGACAGAATTAAATCCGTCAAGGAGATAGCCGGTAAAGGCGTACTGGCATTAATCGATGATAAGGAAGTTCTTGTCGGAAATCAGAAGCTGATGGATGAAAATGGAATAAAGGTTAATGAATGTCATGATGAGGGAACGATCATTCATATAGCTGTCGATAAATCATATAAGGGACATATCCATATTGGTGACAAGATCAAGGATACTTCCAAGAAGGCTCTGGAAGAACTGAAGAAAGCCGGTGTCAGAAAGAATATCATGCTGACAGGAGATGATGAAAATACGGCTATAAGTGTTTCAGAAAAACTTGGATTTGATGAAGTTTATTACAAGCTCCTGCCACAGGATAAAGTAGATAGAGTAAATAATCTGTTAAAACAGAAAAAAGAAAATGAAGCTGTTGTCTTTGTAGGTGATGGCATAAATGATGCTCCGGTAATTGCCTTGGCTGATGTTGGTATCGCCATGGGTTCATTAGGATCTGATGCGGCAATCGAGGCAGCTGATGTTGTCTTGATGGATGATGATCCTTTGAAAGTATCGAAAGCTATCAAGATCGCAAACAAATGTATGCGTATCGTCTATGAGAATATTACCTTCGCCATCTGTGTAAAGATAATAACACTGATTCTATCAGCCTTCGGTATTGCTCAGATGTGGCTGGCAATATTTGCTGATGTAGGTGTTATGATCATTGCCGTAATAAATGCTATCAGAGCATTAGGAGTGAAAAACCTCTGATGAAAAATATGCTTAGTGGCAATACCCTCTATGATGTCGCGGAACTGTTCAAGAACTTCTCTGATTCAACCAGGATCAGGATCATGTACTGTCTGTTTGAATCAGAAAGAAGTGTGACAGAAATAACTGAACTGCTTAATATGAATCAGTCAGCCATTTCCCATCAGTTACGTTTTCTGAAAAACAGTAAGCTGATCAAGAATCGTCGTGAAGGTAAAACAGTCTACTATTCACTTGCTGATGATCATGTCTACAATATCATTTCGCAGGGAATCGAACACGTACAAGAATAAAGACCAAATTGAATTTGGTCTTTTTTTAGCTATTATTCAATTAATATAAGATGATTGTTACCCTATAATACTATTCGATATTCAAAATCTTCAATATGTTTTTGATGATATCGAAATCAAGTTCAATATAATTGGTTTTCTTATCCAAGCCAAATGACTTGTATATGGAATCCATTTTAATCTCGGTATAATACAGATCCTTATAATCCACGATTGCCGGATGTAAAAGCAGATCATCATCCTTAACTTTTCTTCCGGAGTATTTCTCAGCGATCTTAAGAACCTGCGAGTAACTTGGACGTCTCCAACCCATCAGACGCTGATAAGCACTCCAACGTTCATGTTCACAAACCGCAAGGGTCTTCAGATTCTGTTCATCTGAAAGATATTCTTTGATAAATTCTTTCTGATCAATATCCTTATAATTCTTCGATAGGATATAGACAAGCCTGTATTCCATATAAAGAGCACTGGCCAGAGAAGAACTCATATTGACGTAAGAATAGAATCCCGTCTTACTCAAGATCTCTTCTTTCTCACTCTGGCTTCTTTCCAAGATATTTGGATAAGTGCTTTCCAGATATGACAGATGCAGACGTTTTGCTTCTTCTTCCAGTTCAGGAAGGATCAGTGTCTGATAATCATAATGGAATTCATAATTGCCAAAGTACTGGATATTCTCATCGACATTAAGCATCCTGTTGAGATCAGGATCTTTCAGCAGACATGATATGACAGGATATTTGAGTTCCTCATTACGGGAAGCATAAAGACGTTTCAGCTGTTTTGCTTTACGGTGATTGTTTTCATCATCATTTCCAGCAACAAAGATAAGATCCGGAACTTTCAGTTCTTCAATACAATCGAGGAACTGTTCATATTCGATATCAAAATCATGGAAACGAAGATCGTAGTTTGCTTCTTCATAACTTATCTTTCCGAAATAACAATCAAGATCAAGATTCAATATTTCCGGACATCTGACTTTCAGATCCCTGGCAACATTTCTGGCATCCTTATCAAACAGATGAATCGTATATCCTGATTCCGGATTGATAAGCAGATAGATCATGTTTTCAAAAAGAGCTCTGGCAATAGGTGTTGAGCCAAAGACAAAGACATCCCTGTGGATATTTCCTGCCAGGATTTTCTTGTTATTGCGCAAAACGTTTAATGCTACAGCATTGTTTTCATCGATGTATCTGAGAAAGACTTCATTACCATAACGTTTGTCCAGATCTCTGATCATTTCCTGATCAGAAGAATCAACAAAACATCTGACAATGACCTTGCTGATATCATAGTTTTTCTGTTTAAGCAGATTGTCACATAATTCAGTTGCATCAATCAGAACCTTATGATGATCATCATTGATTTCATAGAATTCATAATAACGATTTTTAAGAAGTTTAACCTTTTCACTTGAGCTTAAGACAATACCGCCAACCTCAAGAGCTTCTATCTTGAGATCTTCCTGATCACTGGTATAGTTGCAGAAGATCAGTTTCTGTTTTTTATCTTTATTGTAGATACTTCTGGCTATGGCAAGTGAAGCTTCATTCAGCTCAGAAAATACATGCAGTCTTTTACATCCGATAAGTTTTATTGATTGAACAAACTTTCTTGATAGGCTCAGAATAAACATTGAAGCACATATCGGTCCGGAAATGTATAAGGCGTAAAGGAAATACTTGAAGATACTATAGAGCGGCTCATTCAGTTCAACTCCATCAAGCAGGCCACTGCTGACATTCATTCCAACAGCTATGATGCCATATCTTATGGCCGTAAGAACAGCAATTACCAGATCAGCACCATCTGAGATCAGAAATGGAAAAGCAAGAGTTGAGATTGCTAAAGATATACTTAAAGTAAGTACTAATGACAATTCTTTAAAATCATTCTTTCTCTGGATGGCCAGAATGATACCAGCCAGAATGATCAGGATTGCGATGATCAAGTAAATAACCATATTGTTTCCTATCTCTCTATTTCTATCAGTCCTAATAGGATCATGACAGCCTCTTTGAGCTGCTTACTATTTTCAATTTCAAGATTGCCTGATGAGACTTTCATCATGTTTTTGATCTCTCCATCCTCTGAAGTACCAGAAAAATGGTAATCACCAGGGCTTATCAAATATCCAGCAGATGATCTTTCCATACTTCCAAAAGGTTTATCCTTGTTATCGGCAAATATAACATAGTCATCATTTCTGGAAATATCTTTCTGAACATAAGCTATTTCTATATCATTTTCATCAAAAAGTCTGGTACGATGCTTAAACGCAAAATCATAGATGCTCCAGCACAATAGCTTTCCTTCTTCATCATAAAAACAAGTCTTTTCGCGTTTTTTCAGATTATCCGCATTAAATGTTATCCGCATATTCTAATTTTAGCATACATACTGTTCTATAATTAAAATATGAAATATATCACCTTAGGTAATTCTGATCTTAATGTTTCAAGGCTGTGTCTGGGCTGTATGTCTTTTGGTGAAGCAGACTCCGGACAGTATCGCTGGACTCTGAATTATGAAGATTCCGAAAAGATCATCATGAAGGCTTATGAATATGGAATCAATTTCTTTGATACTTCAAATAACTATTCCAATGGCTCTTCTGAAAGATTTCTGGGTAAAGCCATAAAACATTTTGATCGTAAAAAGATCGTCATTGCCAGCAAGTGTTACTTCAACGAAGGAAAGCTCTCTCCTGCTGCAATTCATCGGGAAGTTGCTTCTTCCTTACAAAGGCTTGATTGTGATTATCTGGATTTGCTTATCCTGCATCGTTTCGACTATGACACACCAGTTGAAGATACTTTAAAAGCATTAAATGAAGAAGTTAAGGCAGGAAGAATCCGTTATTATGGAGCCAGTTCCATGTTTGGTTATCAGTTTGCGGAATACTGCTACAAAGCCAAGGAAATGGGTTTTCAGCCATTCACAACATTACAGAATCATTACAATCTGATCTATCGTGAAGATGAAAGAGATCTGATACCGGTAGCTGAACAGTTCAATGTCTCGCGAACATCATTTGCTCCATTTGCAGCTGGAAGACTATCAAGAAAAGAATACAGTTCCGATTCTTTGCGTTATACTCTTGATGCCAAAGAAGGAACCAGATATGATCATACAGCACAGACAGATATGATCATAGTTGATAGAGTATCAAAGTTAGCTGATAAGTATTCTGTTTCCATGAGCAACATCAATCTGGCCTGGCAATTTGAGAAAAATGTTGCCGCTCCAATTATAGGCATCACTAAAGAAAAGTATCTTGATGATCTTATCAACTGTTTCGATATAAAACTTACTGAAGAAGATATTAATTATCTTGAAGAAGCATATATCGCTCACCCTATTACCTGTAACCGTTAAAAAAGAAGATCATGAATCTTCTTTCTTTTTGTCTTTGAATCTGAATAAGTTGTATTTAAATAAGATCGGATATAGCCCAATGATCACAAACGTTGATAATCCATATCTGAAAGAACGATACAGATGAGACCAGATAATGTCAGCCTCCAGGAATGTTTCGCTGAAAGGCAGTTTCATGATATTCGAGATGGCAAGAAAGATCAGACAGCCAATAAGCGAACGTAAGATGATCCTGACGGGATTTTGGATCTGTTCAAAGTTTACCATCTTTTCTTCAAACAGATAACCGCTTATAAGGCCAATCATTAGTCCCAGATTAGAAAAATAATCATTGGAATGACAGAAGAATACGCCACAAAGAGAATAGATTATCATTACGATTGCGTATGTCTTCAGATCAAATCTGTGATAGATCCGATAGATAATGATTGTGGCAATAATACCTATGAGCGCTCCTAAGCTTACGTCTGTGGGATAGTGCACACCAAGAGAAACTCGAGAAAGCGCAATTATAGCAGTAACAATCAGACCAAGAATAAGGTATATCTTCTTGCGAGTACTTAGATAGATCGAAGTAGTTAATGCTCCAGCATTAGTCGCATGTCCGCTTGGAAAGGAATAACCCTGTTTTGCCATATTATAGATATCATATCCGGGATCAGCAGGAACGATACATTCTATAGTATCGTTTGCTGCATATGGCCTGACACGCGAGAAAATATTCTTGATCATGTTGTTCATCAGACCACTTCCGATGATGGAAGTTCCAAGCAGGAAACCTGTCTCCTTATTGATCGACCAATAGAAGGTTAAAACAATCAATACCGTCAGATAAGGTTCTCCTATAAAAGTAAATGTGATCAGGAGATGTTTCAATAACGGAATGTTACTTAAGACTTCCTGGAGCCACGTAATCAAAGAGACTTCCCAGGGAAACTGAAATATATTTCCCATCTATTTTCTCTTTCTTAATTCTCTTAAAGTCGTCTCATATGCTTCATCTTCAAACGGATAATCTATTTTCTGGAATTTGTCTTTTGCCAGTAAAGATACAATAAGATTCATGAATCCGGGATTTTTTACTAATACCGGTCCAATAATATGAGTTCCAAAGGTATTATGATAACGATATCCTTCATAATCATTATCCTCAAGCGTTTCATATCTGAACTCATAATCAAAAAGTTTATACTGTTGTCCACCAGTAATCAATGTTGATTTATTGATAAAACCGACAACTTCTCCAATCTGTTCATTTGTGACGATCACATCACCTGTATATCTTTTTTCTTTGGTGACAGTTTCAAAATCAATGATATTTAATGCTTCATGATCATCGATCTTTTTGCCAAGCAGTTCCATAGCGTTACCGGTAAACAGAATCACCTTATCTTCTTCAACACATTTTTTAAGTAATGGTTTATATTTCATCAGGTCATTTAACGCAATAAGCTGCTTACTTTCGGTACCTGAACCCATATAGATAAAATCATATTTCAGAAGATCGATATCATCCTGAACTTCTTTTCTGTCAATTTCTACTTTGATCTTGAGATCTTCAAGGTGTTTCTTAAGAACTGTGACATTGCCATACTCACCATAAAGATTCATCAGATTAGGATATAAATGCAATATTTTCATCTTAAATCACCTCAACCTCTTTGATGAGTTTACCTTCATCGGAAAAACAGGTCAGTACAAACAGCTTACCGATCGTATGATCCTTCAGATAGGCAACTGCATCAGCTGTACTCTGATACATAACGATCTTGTTTTCATCAATTCCGGCATAGGAAAGTCTGATCGCAACATCACCTATGTATTTACCTGAAACAACGATCTGTTTGACGTTTGGATTATTCAGTTTTTCAAAGCTGATATCCCATAGCCATGATGTATCGGAAGTAAAATACTTTCTGCTGATATCATCAATTATCAGCATCAGTGTTATTTCACCATTATGATTTGCGACAAACTCAATGTTACGGTTATAGGAAATAGAGTTCTCATGTTTAGAGATCAATAAGGTACCCATGGTATCAGCAATCTTAAACTGTTTGACTCGACCATTATGAATCATATAACCGTTCAACGCTTCAACAATCAGCTTAGAATCGATGTTCATTAAAGATCCTACTGTAAATGCTGAAAGAACATTATAGGCATTAAAGATGGTCTTAAGACCCATCGTAAGCTCGTATTTGTCGTTGATGGTGATCTTGCCAGAATTCAGGTCAATAGAAGTGATATGGTATTCCGGATCTTTTCTGGAAAAATCACAGGACAGACACTGGTATTTGCCTACATGCGCAAAATGACGGAAATCATAGCTCATCCTGCCGCCACACACTGGACAATAGTAGCCATCATCATAGACACTTTCACATTTTTCAGAAACGTATTCATTTTCATCAATGCCATAAAAGACTGTCTTGTTGTTGAAGGTCTTGCTTAAAGAAGAAATGATTGGATCATCACTGTTCAGTATCAGTGTTGCACCTTCTCTGATCGATTTTTTGATATCAGAAAGAACATATTCCGGATGGCCATTACGCGTCATCTGATCACGATAGAGATTGTTGATCACATAATAAGTCGGTGTAATGTATTTGAAGATATACTTGGTGTATCTTTCATCTGCCTCGATCAACAGAACATCCTTCTGATATTTTCCTGAAAGTGAGCAGTTATCAATGATCAGAGTTGTAACACCTTCGATCTGATTGGAGCCTTCAAAATTATAGGCCACACTCATTCCGGCTTTTTCAATCACCGCATGAATCATTTCAACACTCGATGTTTTACCATTAGAGCCTGTTACCGCAATGATCTTATCAGGTAATGAAAGCCTGCTTAAAATATCCGGGCAGACCTTCAATGCTACCTGTCCCGGAAAGCTTGATCCTCTGCCAAGCAGTTTACATAGTTTCTTGGCTATCTTACACAATATAATCGCTAAATATTTTCTCATAATATAAATCCATTATAACTAATGAAAAAGAGTTATTCACTCTTTTTCTAACATACTACCGAACCGACTTCCATCTCAGAACTGAGCAGTTCCAGTTCTTCTTTTCCGTCTTTATTAATTACAGCCGACAATAACATGCCATTGGATTCAAGTCCTCTGATCTTACGAGGCTTCAGATTCATGACAGCAATGACTTTTCTGCCAACAAGCTCTTCCGGTTTATAGTATTCAGCTACACCTGATAAGATCTGTCTTTGTTCGTAACCGAAGTCAACATTGAAGACCAAAATCTTATCAGCATTAGGATGTTTCTTACACTCTGTAACTTTTCCTACGACCATTTCGACTTTTTCAAAATCAGAAAAATCGATTGCTTCTTTGTGTTCTACCTTTTTAGCAGTATCACCAAGATATTCATGGATCTCATCCATAGTCTTGACTGGATCGATTCTGGCAAACAGCATCTCTGGTTTTTCTGCTACTTTATGGCATTCATAAGCACCAAATGATGAAAGTGAATCATATGATGTTTCTTCCGTATTGATCTGTTCAAAGACCTTCTTGCTGGTTTCAGGCATGAATGGTTCCATCAAGACAGCACCAAACCTGATTCCTTCCAGCAGATTATAAAGTACAGTATTGAGTCTTGCCTTATCTTTCTCTTCCTTGGCAAGTGTCCAAGGGGCAGTCTCATCGATGTATTTGTTGCATCTTCTGAACAGTTCCATGATTGCTTCGATCGAATCACCAACTCTTAACTGATCCATCTTTTCTTCTACGTTCTTTACACTTTCCAGAATAAATGCTTTGAATTCATCATCAAGTGGATCACTGACAAAGTTTTTATCTAACTGGCCACCAAAATATTTATTTGTCATCGCAACTGTTCTATTGACCAGGTTGCCATAAACATTGGCCAGATCAGAATTGATTCTTTCGATTACCAGCTCCCAGGTGATTGTTCCATCCTGAGCAAAAGGCATTTCATGTAATGCGTAGTATCTGATTGCATCTACACCGAAGAACCTGACCAGATCATCAGCATAGATGGCATTTCCTCTTGATTTGGAAATCTTGTCTTCTCCTACCAGCATCCATGGATGGCCAAAGACCTGTTTAGGAAGTGGTACATTCAGTGCCAGCAACATTATTGGCCAATATAAGGTATGGAATCTGATGATATCCTTACCGATCAGATGAAGATCAGCTGGCCAGTATTTCTTATATAATTCACCATGATCACCATCGACATCATAGCCTAAGCCAGTAATATAGTTACTTAAGGCATCGATCCATACATATACGACATGCTTTGGATCAAAGTCTACCGGAATACCCCATTTAAAGGAAGTACGTGAGACACAAAGATCCTGCAGGCCAGGTTTAAGGAAGTTATTTACCATTTCATTCTTACGGGATTCCGGCTGAATGAATTCTTCATGATTCTCTATATACTCTTCCAGTTTTTTCTGATATTTGCTTAATTTAAAGAAATAGGATTCTTCTTTTTCCTTATGAACTTCTCTGTTACAGTCAGGACATTTTCCATCAACGAGTTGCGAATCGGTCCAGAATGATTCACACGGTGTACAATACCATCCTTCGTATTCACTCTTGTAGATATCACCCTGATCATAGAGTTTCTTGAAGATCTTCTTGACCTGTCTTTCATGATCTTCATCAGTGGTACGGATAAAACGATCATAGGATGTATTCATCAGATCCCAGATACGCTTGATCTCACCTGCCTGCTTATCAACAAACTCCTTAGGTGTAAGTCCTGCTTCCTTGGCTTTTTCTTCGATCTTCTGTCCATGTTCATCTGTTCCAGTCTGAAAATAGACATCGTAGCCTAACATTCTCTTATAACGGGCAATCGCATCAGCCATGATGATCTCATAGGTATTACCGATATGTGGTTTTCCACTGGCATAGGCGATCGCAGTCGTAATGTAGTATTTTCCCTTATTTTCCATGGTATTTCTCCTTAAAAATAAAAAAGGTGATACAAGGGCGCCATCAGCGCGTTACCACCTTTATTTCTCACTCAAACTCTTAACGCGAGTACACGTTTCTACCTACCTATCGATAGAAAGGTTCAGGATCCATCTTTGCCTGTCTCCCCTGTCAGTTTTCACCAGCCACTGACTCTCTACATGTTTCAAGAGGCAATCTATCCATCAAAACCATTTCTATTCTATCATATAAGTTCAAAAAGTTTCAGTCTTTTCTCTTACTCAATTCATTGATTATGACGTTTGCTGTAATATCACCTGTTACATTCAATGAGGTATAGACCATATCAAGCAGTTTGTAGATGCCTGAATAGAAACCAATGAAGTCCAAAGGAATTCCTAACATCTGCAGGTAGCTTGCGCCGATCACAACACCACCATTTGGTATGCCTGGCGCTGACATGTTTATTGCCACTGCAGCTATGATCATCATCAGATACTTAGCCAGATCAATATCAACATTGAACAGACGGCTGCAGAATAACCCCAACAAGGAGAATGATACCGCTCCACCACACATATGGATCGTACATCCAAGTGGCACTACAACATCCGTGATCTCTTCCGGAATATTGAATTCTTCCTGGCAGACCTTGATCGTATAAGGAAGTGTTGCGCTTGATGAACAGGTCGTGATCGTCATTAACCAGATTTTGTTTACTTTTTTTAAGAAGGTCATAGGAGACATCTTGCGGATCAATAACACCGGTAAGATCATGATCAGAATGAGTGTTGCCAAAGCACACAGATAAGCGCAACCGATATATCTTACTCCAACTCCTAGCAAGACTGTTCCATATTTAGAGACTGTATTGCTAATCAAAGAGAATACAGCGAGCGGTGTCAGATACATGAAGTATTCCAATACCTTAAACAGAAATTCTTTTATTTTTCTGATGATAGTTATCAGACTGTTTCCTTTTTCATGAAGAGTACACAGATAACCAAAAATAAAAGAAATGATGATTACAGTAAACAGATATGAACCGGTCAGGAATTTATTCAGATCACGAGGAATCAGATTCGCAAATACTCCGGCAATATCAAAAGATGTAGTATTACCATTCCATTCAACATTTTCAAAAACAAAGTCCTTGGCAGGATCAACGATCAGGATGATCGCAGATGAAAGTAAGAAAGTCGCAATAAACATTATCACAAAAACAGCTATTGTTTTTAAGACAAGGCGATTTTTCAGGTTCTTTGAATCATAGATTGAAACACTGATACTGGTAAATACAACCGGGACGATCAGATATTTCAGAAAGCTGATATAGAATGAACCAATAAAGGAGATCTTGCCAGTATATTGCGGTAGAAGCAGACCAAAAAAGATTCCGGCGATCAACCCAATAAAAGTGAATAACGAAAGATTCTTTTTCATGATCAGATCTGTGACTTAAGATAAGCAAACAGGAAATTGTTTATTTCACCATTCATTACCTTGTCTACATTCCCTTCTTCGTAATTGGTACGATGATCCTTGACAAGTGTATATGGACAGAAGACATATGAACGGATCTGGGAACCCCATTCGATCTTGCGCTGTTCGCCTTTCAAGGCACGCTTTTCATTTTCTCTGTCTTCGATTGCCTTCTGATAAAGTTTAGCTTTCAAGATCGCAAGACATCTTTCACGATTCTGGATCTGGGATCTTTCTGATTGTGAAAAGGCCATCAATCCGGTAGGAATGTGTTTCATTCTGACAGCCGAGTCAGTCTTATTGATGTGCTGACCACCAGCGCCAGAAGAACGCATCGTATCGATTTCAAGATCTTCATCCTTTATCTCGATGTCGATCTCATTATTGAATTCCGGTAAGACTTCAACTGAAGCAAAGGAAGTATGTCTTCTGCTGGAGGCATCAAATGGTGAAATTCTGACCAGACGATGAACACCCGATTCACCTTTAAGATAACCATAAGCCATATCACCTTTAATCAGAACGGTACATGATTTGATACCAGCTTCTTCAGCTTCTTCGTAGTTGATGACTTCAAAGCCATAGCCATTATTCTGAGCATAGCGCTGATACATCCTGAACAGCATGCTGGCCCAATCCTGCGATTCAGTTCCTCCGGCACCAGGATGGATTTCCAACAGTGCATTGGAATGGTCGTAGTCATTTGAAAGAAGGACTTTTATTTCAAAGTCTTCAAAGTTTTTATTAACTTCTTCATATTCTTCACAAAGCAACTCAAAAAGTTCAGCATCATAATTCTTATTGAGTTCATCTAACTCACTCAATAAAGATGAGATGCCTTTCTCATTAAGATAGTATTTATTCTTGAGTTCTTTTAAGGTGTTATATTCCTTTATGACATTCTGGGCTTTTTTCTGATCAGACCAGAAATTCTCTGAGCTTTGTAACTGCTCGTATTCGCTTAGTTTCTTATCAATCTCAGCCAGGTCAAAGAGAGTCGCCTAAATCTTTCAACTTCTTTAAGGAAGTGTTTAGGCCTTGTTTCATTTCGTATATTTCCATATTCTATTTTTCCTTTATTACGATTTTAAGATTATTACAGAATGTAACAACATCACTGGAAATGGTGTTCATCATATTTTCAAACAGTTCATAGCCTTCTTCCACATATGCCTGTAAAGGATTGTTCTGAGCATATGAACGTAAGTGAATACCTTCTCTTAATTTGGACATGACATCGATCTGATTCTGCCATGCACGATCCATCAGTCTTAAGACCATCGTTCTTTCAAGCGGCAGTATCTGCTTACGTACCGGTTTGATCTTGTTTTCATAGGCACCAAATGATGCTTCCTGACACTTGTTGATAGTATCTTCCTTGTTTAGTGAACTGATATCAGCTGCTGTAAAACCACTAACGCCCATAGTTGATAGTCTCTTGGCGATCGATTCATAATCAATTATTTCCTTCTTGCCATCAACAACCGTATTGGAATTTACGATATTCTCCATTTCACGTTTGAACATATTTTCAACGACCGAATGAATATCTTCGTTTTCCAGAATATAGTTTCTCTGAGCATACATCGTTTCTCTTTGCTGGCGCATAACATCATCATAGTCCAGTAAAGCCTTACGGATATCAAAGTTAAGACCTTCAACTCGCTTCTGAGCTGATGAGATAGCCTTTGAAACTGTCTTGTTTTCAATTGGGATATCACCCATCTGTTCAAACAGAGAAGAGATCCTGTCAGATCCAAATCGTACCATTAGTTCATCTTCCAATGAAACATAGAAACGGGAGAAGCCCGGATCGCCCTGTCGGCCTGAACGTCCACGTAACTGATTATCGATACGTCTTGATTCATGCCTTTCTGAACCCAGCACCGCAAGACCACCAAGCTCACGAGATTTTTCTGTCAGCTTAATATCGGTTCCTCGACCAGCCATGTTTGTTGCGATCGTAACAGAACCTTCTTTACCGGCCTTGGCGATAATCTCAGCTTCTCTGGCATGGTTCTTGGCATTAAGCACTTCATGTCTGATTCTGGCCTGTTTAAACATTCTGGAGATAAGTTCCGATGTTTCAACAGATATAGTACCAACCAGTACCGGCTGTCCTTTAGCATATAATTCTTTAACTTCTTCTAACAAAGCATTATATTTCGCCCGTTTGGTTCCAAAGACCAGATCAGGATAGTCGATTCTTTGTACCGGCCTGTTTGTTGGAATCTCAACAACACGCATATTGTAGATTGAAAGGAATTCTTCTTCTTCAGTCTTGGCAGTACCAGTCATACCAGCCAGCTTGTTGTAGAGTCTGAAGAAATTCTGATAGGTGATCGTAGCCATCGTTGTTGTTTCCTGTTTGATTGGCACACCTTCCTTAGCCTGAATGGCCTGATGTAAACCATCAGAGTATTCACGACCAGGCATCTTACGACCGGTATTCTGGTCAACGATAATGACTTCCTTATCTTCAACAACATATTCAACATCTCTTGTCATAATATAGTTGGCACGGAGTGCTTCATTAATATAATGAACAAGTGAAGTATTTTCGATATCATAAAGGTTTTCAACACCAAAAGCTTTTTCGCCTTTATGTACACCTTCTTCCGTAAGCTGAACGTTCTTATCTTTTACATCGATGACATAGTCTTCATCTTTCTTCAAATGTTTGACGAAACGGTCAGCATTTATATACAGATTAGCTGTCTTCTTTTCACCACCGGAAATGATCAGAGGTGTTCTTGATTCATCGATCAGGATCGAGTCGACCTCATCGACCAGAGCGAAATTAAGTTGCCTTAACACTCTGTCCTCAACTCTGGTTACCATATTGTCACGCAGATAGTCAAAGCCGACTTCAGAGTTAGTTGTATAAGTTATGTCGCACTCATAGGCCTGTCTTTTCTGAGCAGAAGTCAAAGCACGAAGGTTCAGCCCGACCGTTAAGCCAAGGAAACGGTGGATCTGTCCCATCCATTCCGAGTCTCTTTGTGCCAGATATTCGTTTACAGTAATGACATGAACACCTTTGCCTTCAAGGGCATTGAGATAGACTGCCATTACAGAAGTAAGGGTCTTACCTTCACCTGTCTTCATTTCCGCAATATCACCTTTATGAAGCACATAGGCACCTTCCAGCTGACAGAAGAAAGGATATTCTCCAATTACTCTTTTAGCTGCTTCTCTGGCAACCGCAAAAGCCTCAACTCTGATATCGTCGAGTGTTTCACCGTTTTTCAGTCTTTCCCTGAATTCAACGGTTTTATGCTTAAGTTCATCATCACTTAATGAAGCCATCTGATCTTTAAGCTCATCAACTGGTACAGTCGCTTTTTCTACTTCATCAAGGATCTTCTTATCACTATTAAATAATCTATCAAATAAACCCATTTATTTTTCTCCAATTCCATATTATTATAGCATAGCTAAAAAAAGTTGACCTTTCGGCCAACTTCATGTGTTTCGATTATTCTTGTATCTCTTTTATATTATGAGCCTGAAGACCTCGATCACCTTCAACTAATTCGAATTCAACTGGTGCTCCCTCATTAATAGTTTTGTAACCATCCATGAGTAATTGAGAATAATGGAAAAAGACATCACGACCATCATCTGCTGTAATGAAGCCAAATCCCTTAACCTTGTTGAATCTCTTAACTTTGCCTAACATTACATTATTCTCCTTTGATATATATTCTATCACACTTTATTTTAATAATGTAAAGTGATGTTTTTGTAAGCTAGAGATAACACTAAACTGTTCATTGTATAGAACTATTTTTGTAAGCCAGGGATAACAATTTTATTTTCTCAGCATAAGGTTTTGCGCAGGTATAGGCCCCAATAAGTGATGAACCGGTTGTCACCACATCATCAACAATAAGTAGTTTCTTTACAGGTTTTCCTGTATAGCGATAGTTGGTGATCATCTTCCTTCTTTCAAACAGATTTTTTCCTTCTTGCGTAATTTCTTCCTTCATTTCAAAACAATGAACTTTCTTAAGTTTTACTTCTTTAAAGATCTTTTCAAGATGATCGAATCCTCTTTGTTGGCGTTTCTTTTCACTGCTTGGTATAAAGGCGATCCTGTATCCCTGATATCTCATAAAGATATAATCACTCAGTTCATAGAGAAATACTTCCGCAAGTGCTTCATCATAACATTCCTTAAACTGTAACAACAGACTTTTAAAGATCCCGTCATAGTCAAAGAATGTTTCAAAGCTGATTCCCTCAATCTGAACCTTCTTTCGTTTTACTTTCAGAGCACTTCGGCATTTCAGACACAAGGGATCATTCTTGATGAACATTGATCTGAAACTGTAGCTATCTATTTCCTTATCGCAATACAGACATTTCAAGATGGGAATTTGCCTCCTTCAGATATGCAAGGGTATTCTTTACGGCTGAGGAATAATGTTCAGAAATGATATATGTTTCACCGCCCTGATCACCTACTCCTCTTCCTACTCTTCCTAACATCTGGATCAGGGAACTCTGATCAAATCCTTTTCCAAAATTCAGAATAATCACCGATATGTTATGAATCGTGATACCTCTTTCCAGAACTGTCGTTGAGAAGATGAACTTCTTTTCCTTCTGTTTGAATGATCGGATATTCTCATCACGTTTTTCATGATCAGAATAGACATAGGTACAGGAAAAGAAATGGGAAAACAGTCTGAATAACTGCCGGCAGTCTTTTTTACTGGTTACAAAAACAATACACTGGTTGGCCATCAGTTTCATCATTCTGTACAGATATAATAAGGCAATATAACGGTTAAGACAGACTGTTTTCGGTACGCTAAGCGGTTTGTATGAAGGCCTTACATACAATTCCACAGAAGAGTAGTTTCTTTGTTTCAGCACCTGTTTGAGATTTGTATCAATCGTTGCGGTAGAGAAGATGATTCTGCCTCTACAGGAACTGATCGCTATATTCATCAATGTTTCATTTCCCTTAAGAGGAAAGGCATCAACTTCATCAATGATCAGCAGATCAAAAGTCTGGTAGTAGCGATACAGCTGATGACAGGTACAGACGATCAGATCTCCCTTTGTCTGATCGTGATGTCCTCCATATACTGCTGTGACCTTCGCGTGTTTAAAGATATCCGCAAATCTTTTAGATAGTTCGATCACGACCTCTCTTCTTGAGATGGCATAGGCGACCTTCAGTCCTTTTTGAAGATAGGCGCTGATACTTTCAACTGCAATTTCGGTTTTGCCTGCGCCACAAACGCACAGAAGCAATACATCGCCATCTGTAAGTTTAGTAAGACATCTTTTTGAAGTCTCCTTCTGATCCTTGGTCAGTTCGTAGTCAAAGTGATATTCCTGACAGCCGATACTGATCTCATAATCATACGGTTCCAGTTCTTCTTCCAGAAGCAGGCGGGAAAATCTGATGCATTTGCGACAGTAATAGCCTTTTGAACCTTTATAGAAATATGCAGGATCACTGTTTCCACATCTGAGGCATTTCATCTTCTATATATAATTTGCATAAAAAGATAAAATTCCTAACTTTTAAGCTGTTTTTTTCAATAACTGATAAACTAGATGTATGATCTCATTACCTGAAGAATTCTGTTCAAACATGAAACAGCTGCTTAAAGATGAATATGATGACTATCTGAGCAGTTTCAATGAAAACAGATATTATGGACTTCGTGTAAATACTGATAAGATCTCCTCAAAGGATTTTCTTTCGCTTGCTCCATTCAGACTTAAACCAATTTCCTGGTGCAGCGATGGATTCTATTTCGAAGAAGAAGACAAACCAGCCAAGCATCCCTACTACTATGCAGGTCTCTATTACCTGCAAGAGCCTAGTGCCATGCTTCCGGCGGAAGTGCTTCCAATTGAAAAAGGAGATGTCGTTTTGGATTGTTGTGGCGCCCCGGGAGGAAAATCAGGACGTCTTGCCAACAAGTTAAACAATACCGGATTACTTTTCGCAAATGATATTTCTATCAGCAGAGCTCAGGTATTATTAAAAACTCTGGAAAGACAGGGTGCAACAAATATCTATGTCAGTGCGCAGGATATCGCAACTTTAGATCGCTTTGAGAATACTTTTGATAAGATACTGATCGATGCACCTTGTTCAGGAGAAGGCATGTTCCGTAAGGAACCACAACTGATCAGATCGTGGCTTGAGCACAACAACGACTACTATGCCCAAATTCAGAAAAAGATCATAAGCAATGCCTTGAAGATGTTGAAACCTGGCGGCATGATGGTCTATTCGACCTGCACTTTCTCGCAAAAGGAAGATGAAGATATCATTGAATATGCTCTAGAGATCTGTCCTGAACTTAAGGTCTTGCCTATCAAAAAATCTGAGGGCTTTGTCGAAGGTCTGACCCCACTTACCAGAAACTGTGTCAGACTCTATCCGCACAAGATCAAAGGTGAAGGACACTTTGTTGCCTTGCTTCAGAAAGGTGATAAAAAAGAAGACAAAGTTTATGAAGAAAAGATCATTGAAAAACCAGCTGATCCGTTTTTTAAGGATCTTGATTATCCTTTCCATAATGGTCATTTTGAAACCAGAAAAGACAAACTGTATTTTATTCCTGATCATAATATCGATCTTACAGGTTTAAGGATCTTGCGATCAGGACTATTGATTGGTGAATATTCACATGGCAGATTTGAGCCATCTGAAGCACTTGCGATGGCTTTAAAGAAAGAAGAATACAGAAAGATCATCGATCTTAAAAACAATGATGAGCGCGTTCTCAAATACCTTAAATGCGAAACACTAAATGTTGAAGAATTCGATGTTGAAGGATATGCCTTGGTCTGTGTCGATGGATATCCTCTTGGTTTTGGTAAGGTGTCTAAAGGTATTCTGAAAAATAAATATCCGGCGAACTATCGCTATATCTGACCTGAGCTTCAGGTCTTTTTTTGTAAAGAAAAAGCACTCCGAAGAGTGCTTGTAACGTAATTCTGAAATT
>CAMNFQ010000021.1 GCA_946537295.1 uncultured Bacillota bacterium | reverse complement strand
TTCTTAGCCGAATTGGCATCTCTTTCGATATTACCGATCAGTTCGGAATAGGTCTTGGTAGCTGTATCAAAGCCAAATGAACATTCTATATCTTCGTTCTTAAGATCGCCATCGATTGTCTTAGGACAGCCAATTACCTGTACACCTGTGTTGTGAGCAGCGAAATATTCAGCAAGTACAGCTGCATTGGTATTGGAATCATCACCACCAATGATAACGATAGCAGTAATACCATGTTTCTTACATACTTCAGCTGCTACCGCAAACTGTTCTTCAGTTTCAAGTTTAGTTCTGCCAGAACCGATAATATCGAAACCACCGGTATTTCTATACTGATTGATGAATTCATCATCAAACTGTACATAATCATCTTCCAGAAGTCCACTTGGACCACCTTTAAAACCATAAAGGACATTATTCTTATCAGTTGCCTTTAAAGCATCATATAAACCGCAGATGACATTATGTCCGCCTGGAGCCTGACCACCGGAAAGAATAACACCGATAACCTGTTTCTTAGCTTCTGAAGTGTTCTGCCCCTTTGCGAATGTTATTTCATTCTTACCATAAGTATTTGGAAATAGAGCTTTGATCTTATCCTGATCAGCAACGCTCTGAGTTGCTTCTCCTTCTTTTACACAGATCTCATTGATTCCATGTCTTAGCATTCCCGGAAGTTTAGGACTATATTTGAGTCTTTCTTCCTGAAGCGGTGAAATTTTCATATTTCAAACCTCCTGTTTCAACCATAATTTATTATAAACGATATTAATGATCAGGATATAAAGAAAAAGAAGCTAGGCTTCTTTTTTCTCAGTTTGTGCTTTTTTTATTCCCTTGTATATCAGATAACCTATCAGGTAGATGCCAAAGAAGACAAAGAAGCCCAATAAGCCTGAGGCGATATCATAGAAATCCATCGTTCCTGTACCTGTATAGGCCTGACCGATCTCGATCGCAAAAGAGACGACGATAACGATCGTAAAGACATAGGAAAAACTTATAAACAGTAATCCATAGTGTTTGGAAATATAGCTGAAGATCGGCTGTATTACCAGTAACATACAGAAGCCAAACACACCGATTATAATAAAATGCAGCTGTTTATCAGTAAGTGAAAGGCCAAAGATATCATTTAAGCTTAAAAACTTAGCGTGAAGTTTTGTGATCAGATTGACTATAAAGAATATAATTCTACTCATTAAGCTACCTCCTTTAAATCAATACAAATAATATTAAACCACGATCAGGAAAAATGTAAACAAATATAAGTCAAGGTATAATAATTATATGAAGTTCAAAAATTTCAAATTTACGACATTTTTAACAAATATGATCGTTCTATTGCTGTTTCCAATTTTCAAACTGGTAAGCAGTGAAAAGCCCCTGCTGGCCTTTTCTGATTCATGTATGATCATCGCTATCATCATGGCGCTCATTGGGATCGTTTTTAATCTTTATCTGAGTGGTGATTTTGATATTACCGGCTATATTGCCGGAAAAGCATTTAATCGCAATAAAAAGGATTTTGAGGCCTTTAAACATGATCAGGAAAACAGAGATTTTGATGTCTATATGCAAGATCAGAAAGAAAAAAGAAAGGATAGCTTTAACTACCCTTTGCTTTGTTCGATATTAATGTTTCTGATCTCTTTGATCAGTGCTTTATTTGTCTGAAGCCTCCAGCTTTTCCATTTCCTGAAGCTTAGCTTCATATTCCTTCATTTCACGATCATTCGCAAATACAAGATGACCAGGGCGGATTTCCTGTAAGATAGGTTTCTCGCCGGAATGGTCTCTTTTTGATTCATCATAAACGACATGCTTCTTAGGCTTTTCGATCTGCGGATCTGGCATAGGTACAGCACTGAGAAGTGAAATGGTATATGGATGCAATGGATGCTTGAACAGTTCTTCGGTTTCAGCTATTTCAACAATTCTGCCTAAATGAATAACGGCGATTCTGTCGGAAATAAATCTGACAACAGAAAGATCATGAGCAATAAACAGATAAGTAAGACCCTTTTCTTCCTTCAGTTTATTCATCAGGTTAAGAACCTGAGCTCTGATTGAGACATCCAGAGCGGAAATAGGTTCATCCGCAACGATAAGTTCCGGTTCCATGATCATAGCTCTGGCGATACCGACACGCTGTCTTTGACCGCCGGAAAACTCATGAGGATATCTGGATTTATGTTCTGGAAGTAATCCGACATCTTCCAAAGCTTTATCAACTTTAGCGATACGATCTTTTTCATCCTTGTAAAGATGGAAGTTATAAAGACCTTCAGATACACAATATTCAATATTTGCTCTTTCATTTAAGGAAGCAGCAGGATCCTGGAAGATCATCTGAATCGATCTGATGACTTCACGGTCATCTTCCTTGGAGATCTTGCCTGAGATCTTCTTTCCTTTGAAATAGATCTCACCTTTAGAAAGTTCGTTGATACGCATGATCGCACGACCGATTGTCGTCTTACCTGATCCTGATTCACCTACCAGCGAAAAAGTCTCACCACGATAGATATCAAAGTTAGCATTCTTGACCGCTCTGAAAGGTTTTTTGCCACCCTTATCAAAGGATATATCTACGCCTCTTACGGATAATAATACTTCCTTATTGTTCGACATAGTATGCACCTCCCTTGCTGGTCATAGCTGCGATCTTCTCATGCAGGTTTCTGATCGCTTCAGGTTTTTCGATCTTTGGAGCACGTGGATCCAATAACCATGTTTTAGCATAATGCGTATCAGTAATCTTGAAGAAAGGTGGTTCCTGCTCAAAATCGATCTTTAAGGCATATTTATTTCTTGGAGCAAACGCATCACCCTTGATCACGTTATAAAGTGAAGGTGGAGTACCAGCGATGTAGCTGAGATCCTGTCCCTTTACACCTAACTGTGGAAGTGAAGACAATAAAGCCCAGGTATATGGATGAGCTGGTTCATAGAAGATCTCTTCAACATTACCGATTTCTACGATCTGGCCACCATACATAACACCTACTCTATCAGCAACATTGGCAACAACGCCAAGGTCGTGAGTAATATAAACGGTTGTAAACTTAAATTCTTTCTGCAGTTCCTTGATCAGGTCAATGATCTGGGCCTGAATTGTAACATCAAGAGCTGTTGTAGGCTCATCACAGATCAGTATTTCCGGATGACATGATAAGGCAATAGCGATAACGATACGCTGTCTCATACCACCTGAATACTGGAATGGATATTCATCAAAACGTTTAGCCGCATCAATGATACCAACACGATTCATGATATCGATAGCCTGTTTCTTGGCTTCTTCACCAGATACCTTCTGGTGTTTGACGATTACTTCTGTAATCTGTGAACCGATTGTTCTGATCGGGTTAAGCGAAGTCATAGGGTCCTGGAAGATCGTCGCGATCTTGGCACCTCTGATGCCTTCCCAGTCCTTGTCGGTAGTTAATTTAGTAAGGTCCTTGCCATTATACATGACTGAACCGTTGGTAACCTGACCATTAGATTCAAGCATACCGGTAAAGGTCTTGGTAAAGACGGATTTACCAGAACCTGATTCTCCAACGATCGCAAATGTTTCGCCATCATAGAGATCAAGAGAAACACCTCTGATAGCATTGAGGTAATTATCTCTGACTCTGAATTTTACTTCTATATCTTTTGCGGATAAAATTATTTTCTTTTCTGCCATAATTTTACCTCCTATCGATGTGTCCTTGGATCGGATGCATCAGCAAGAGCCTGTCCGACCAGATAAAGTGAAACAGAGATGATCGCCAGTAATGATACAGGGATCCAGAACAGATGAGGATAACCTGTCATATATGAGGTATAGGCAGAGATCATTCTTCCTAATGAAGCGTTCTGCTGTCCTAAACCGAGTCCTAAGTATGAAAGGAAAACCTCGTAGGATATATTCGAAGGGATCTCTCTTGAGATATAAGTCATGATTACCGAAATCAGATATGGAAGTATATTCTTGGTGATGATTGTCCAGGTAGAAGTTCCCAGACACTTAGAAGCCAGATTATACTCTCTGTCACGAATGATCATGACCTGTGTTCTGATAAAGTAAGCAACATAGATCCAGTTGGTAACACACATGATGAAGATCAGTGATTTGAATCCTGATCCTAAAACGTATGAAAGGATCATTGCCAGTAACAGGAATGGAACGTTAGAAACAACGTTATATACTTCAATCATCCAGACATCGACTTTCTTGGAGAAACCCCAGATCGCACCAACGATGATGCCCAGGATCATATTGATCAAAGTACAGCCAAATCCAATAATCAGTGAGTTACGAGCACCAGCCCATACTGCATCAAATAAGTCACGGCCGATATTATCAGTACCAAACAGATGTTCTGATGAAGGACCAAGGAACTTGGAACTTGGATCATTGATGTTTGGTGCATACATTGGATCATAGTGTGAAAACATCGGCTGGATCATTGCGAAGAGTACCACAATGATCATGAAGATACATACAGCAACAACAAATTTGTTGCTGACAAAAGTTCTCCATACAGATTTCCAATAGGAATAACGAGGAGCAGCTATATGTTCTGATTCACGTTCATCGAACTCAGCTAAAGTGAATAGATCGTTCTTTTCGCTCATTCTATCTGCCCTCCTCTTTATTAGCTAATGAAATACGAGGATCAATCCAGGTAATGATGACATCACCAAGGAATACACCAATAATGGAGATCGTCGTATAAAGGAATGCCAAGGCAATGATCATGGCATTGTTATATGAGTTGATCGCATCAGGAAGCATCTTACCCATACCACCTACTGAATAGACTGATTCAGTGATGATTGCACCAGTGATACAACCGGCAAGTGAAGAAGGAATACCCTGAGCGATTGGAATAATCGCATTACGGAAGATATGCTTCTTATAGATCTCAGTCTGATTAAGTCCTTTTGCTTTCGCAAATTTGACATAGTCAGAATTCATCTGGTCAACCATATATCTTCTGGTCCACAGCATCAGCGAAGCGATTGAAGGAAGTGCCAGTGAAATACATGGCAGAATCCATGA
Organism: uncultured Bacillota bacterium; assembly: GCA_946537295.1. Lineage (GTDB taxonomy): Bacteria > Bacillota_I > Bacilli_A > Erysipelotrichales > Erysipelotrichaceae > Colivicinus. Next base: position 14,583 of record CAMNFQ010000021.1, on the reverse strand, counting down.
CCTTACATCACTGACTCCATAAGTCGGGAATGCTGTAGGAAGATGGAAGAAGGTTGAACCTAAATATTTAAAGAAATAGATATAAGCCAGAGATGGAACAGAGATGATAAAGATGATATAGACCATACCAAGTTTATCAGCAATACCACCCTTTGACTTAGACATCAGTAAACCGATTGGTAAACCAAGACCATAAGCCAAGATAAGAGCGATGACACCCATAATGAAGGAAATACCCATCATTGAAGGATCCTTCTTGATGATCGCACAGTCAGCATAATTATCCTGGAACTTGTTTCTGTCTAACTTATCAAGTGTGTTTTTCCACTTACAAGCTGTAAGCTTATAAGCACTGGTCTCAGTATGACCATCTTCAAATACTGTTTCAGTTCTGTTTTCCTGACCCTGAGAATCAGAAATAACATTGAGAACCTGTAAAGAATCAAATGTCGGATAAGACTGTCCGAGATTGAGACTTAAAATATGCTGATGAATGAATGGGAAACTCAGATCAGTGTAAAGAAGATACTTATGTTCACAACCAGAACATTTGATTGCTAGACCTCCGGTTGGAGTCTTACCAAAATAGATCTTTCTTTCAAGATCAGGAAACAGTTCTTTATCAACATATCCCGGAGTATCAAAATAGATAAGTGATCTGAACCATTCTACAACTCTTAGAGCAATAGGCCTGTCTTTGGATGCGATCGGAGAGTGGGAAATCGGAAGATACTGGATCGTATATCCCTGACCTTCATATTTCTCAACAAAATCTTTCTCTTCCTTTGCACCAGCAACATTACATGCATTTATCGCATCGGAACCGGCATCATATAAAGATGCACAGTAATTAGACATATTCTCGTAATCAATGTATCCTAACCTCTGCCAAGTACGCATCTGGTACTGTAATCTCTCATCCGGTTTACCACCAAGTTTAACCAGTGTATCATCACTGTTAAAAATTCGATCTCGTGGCACAAGTGAGTATACCAACACAAATACAATTGTGATTACAAGTAAAATAGAAATAACAGATCTTATTATTCGTTTAAAATAATAGCCTTTTTCCATTTTAACCTCCTTTCGTAAAAATAAGGAGAGTAGATAGGACTACTCTCCTATTATCTGTCTAATATTCTTTTAAGAGAATTATTCGCCTTTCAGCCAAGCTTCCTTAGCAGTTGCGTGTTCAGCAGCTGTCTGGATCTTGTCGTTATAGACTTTCATACCCTTGAAGATTGGTACGTTGTTGTAAGAAGCCCAACCATAGTTACCATAGCAAGCTGTGTAAGGAACCATTCTAGAAATGTTTACACCAGCGCCTGAAGTAGACATAGGTCTTACTAAAGCCTGAGCTAAGAAGTAAGCTTCAGCTTCTGCATACTTAGTGAAACGCTCGTCGTTGTTGTCAACGATAGCATCTGCTTCAGCACACATATCACCGAATGTTCTTAAGCCAACCTGCTCTTTAAGAGCTTCGTCTTCAGCTGAAGAGATATCCTTAACATTGAAACCTAAGTTCTGGATCATATCACCATTGTCTGGTAAGAAGATGTTCAGATAAGTTCTAGGGTCTTCATAGTCAGGTCCCCAACCACCGAAGAACAGTAAGTCAGCGTTAGTTTCTGTACCCTGTTCAACATAGTACCAGCAGTCGTAGTAAGTATCAGAATCAACTGTATTTACGTTTACGACAACATTTTCAGCACCTAAAGCAGCTTCGATAGCAGCCTTTTCAGCTAATGCTCTGTTGGTAGAAGTTTCACTAGTTTCAACAGCTAATGTATCAAGATAGATTGGCCATGTAACTGTATCGCCTAATTCTTCCTTAGCAGCAGCTAAGTAAGCAGCAGCCTTTTCAGGGTTGTACCAAGCATCCTGGCCATCAGCTAAGTTAGTGTTTTCATAACCTTCATATGTATGTAACTTTTCAGTTAATACATCGATATAGTTAGCACCATTGATCTTACAGAAAGTAGGAGCAACGATAGTGTTTCTGATTGGTCCATCAGCTAATTCTTCACCAAGTGATACTGCTTCATAAGCATGAGATGAGAATGCAGACATGATAGCCTTACGGAAGTTGAGGTTCAGTAAAGCAGTCTTAGTATCAGCCTTCTGTTCATCAGTCTTAGTAGAAACAGCCTTTGAAGGGTCAGTTGGAGAAGTATATTGCTGTCTGTTGACATTTAATGCTACCCAGTAACAAGTAGTACCTGTATCTGAGATATACATGTTGTCAGCATAGTTAGCTTCAGCATCAGCCTTGATTTCAGGGTTAGCAACTCTGACACCAGTAGCATCAACTTCACCGTTCTTGAACATCTTGTACAGATAGTCAGGATCGTCGTTTTCAGCTGTGTAAGTTAACTTAACGTTCTTGATGAATACATTTTCAGCATCCCAGTAATTTTCATTCTTAGTGAATTCGATTACAGATTTTGAAGTGTAGTTAGAGATTACATATGCAGAGTTGTAAAGAATTGAATCAGCAGCTAAAGCACCGAAAGTACAAGCTTCTGCATTTGGAGCACCTAACTTACAGCCATCACCCTTAGACTCTAAGAATTCAGCGTTTACAGGGAAGAGGATTGAATAAGTTGTCATTGAAGGGAAATAAGGAGTTGGACCAGTCATCTTGTAAACTACAGTGTAGTCATCTGGTGTAGAGATACCAACTTTGTCCCATTCAACTGTACCGGCAATATAATCATTGAGACCTTCGATTACATCACCAACTAACCATAATGTTAATGACTGGAATTCAGCAGCATGTCTTAAACCTGTTACGAAATCCTGAGCCTTAACTTCATCGTAAACTTCGCCATTGTTAGTTACCCAATTAGCACCTTTACGAAGATGGAAAGTCCATTCAGTAGCGTCTTCGTTCTGTTCCCAAGATTCAGCCATACCTGGAGCCAGGTTGCCGTATTTGTCCTGAGTTAACAGACCTTCTACGCCATTGTTATAGATGTCGCCGTTTGTTGACTTGTTGTTGTAGATGTAGTCGAATGTTGATAAGTCAGCTGTATAAACGTAGTTGAAAGTATCTTTATACTCACTAGCGTTTTCACCGCCGTTACCGCCATTACCGCCATTAGTACAACCAACCAGTACTAACAGAGCCATCAATAATGCTAGTAATTTTTTCATGTTTTCTTCCTTTCTTAATAACCATAGCCTATATTAAAGCTACATATATAAATTTTACACGAGTAATATCTTTCTTTCAATTAATTATTGCTTAAAAATTCACAATAATTTCACATTTATTTCATTTTATGAAAATTATTTTCATAAAATATTTTAATCATTATTATATAAGCCCGGCATTCTGTTTTTCCTGTAAAATAAACTTATGAGATCTTCACTAAGAAAAATAATATCAGTATTATCCTGTTTCTTTTTGTTTCTGAGCATATCATCATGTAAAGTCAAAGAAGAAAAAGAAAGCACAGATAACAAGATAATCGAGGAAGAAAGTACTGTTACAGTAGAAAAAATTGACAGTTTACCAGATGGTTCATGGCAATGTAGCGCGGTATTTCCAAACAGACTTGGTCATGTAGATGATACCTTAGCTATGAATTCAATGCTGAGCTTTGATGGCTATAGCGATCAGGGAGAACTTTATATAGCGGCTGACAATGATATTAATGATTTTGATCTTTATATCAATTCAGTTAAGATCGATATCAATGATCTGGAAAAAGATGTTGTCTATCATATTGATTTTTCTCCTGCATCGATCAATGGCAAAAATACACTACAGGTATCTGGAATCAAGGATGAAACAAATATAACGGTCTATATTCCCTACCCAATTCTGAAACAAGGAAATCTCGAAGAAGAAGGATTTGATCAAGCAAGTTTACAACTTATTTCAGATATCATCGAAACCGATATTGAAAACGGCTTCAGCAGTGCCCAGTTAGCAATCATCCGCCATGGTAAGCTTGTTTACAGTAATACCTGGGGTTATCTCAATTCCTACGATCAGAATAATCAGCCATTGGAAAATAAGATCAAGGCCGATAATAGCACAATGTATGATCTGGCTTCCGTCAGTAAAATGTTTGGTCCAAACTATGCCTTACAGAAACTGATCAGTGAAGGAAAGCTTTCAGTTGATGATCATATATATGAATATCTGGGTGAAAGATTCTATGAAGATACAATGGATTTTACCTATACCTTTGGTGCGGATGTCGACCTAGAAACAATGAAAGCCTGGAAAAAGTCATTGACTATAGCTGATCTGTTAAAACATGAAGGTGGTTTCCCACCTGCCCCACGATACTTCAATCTGTATCTTGATGCAGCCAGCCAGGAAGATGGTGAAGAATATGAGAATCTGCTCTACAGTGGAAATGAACATAGTGAGAAGACCAAGCTTGAAACGATCAATGCTATATGTAAGACTCCATTAGTCTATAAACCAGGTTCAAGAACATTATATTCTGATGTCGACTACATGATCCTGGGCCATATTGTAGAGATCGTAAGTGACATGTCACTTGATGAATATATGAAAGAAAACTTTTTTGAGCCATTAGATCTAAGCAGGATAAGCTATAATCCTTTGGAGAATGGTTTCAGTAAAAATGATTGTGCTGCCACCGAAATCAACGGCAACACCAGAGACGGTGTCGTCTACTTCCCTGGTGTCAGAACTGAAACAATACAGGGCGAAGTTCATGATGAAATGGCCTGGTATTCTATGAATGGTGTTTCTGGTCATGCGGGAATATTCGCAAATGCTGAAGATCTGGCCAAGCTTGCCTATGTGATGCTTAATGGCGGCTATGGTAATTATCACTTCTTTGATCAAAACGTTATCGATTATTTTAAAGCTCCTAAAAGCATATCTGATGCCAATTACGGATTGGGCTGGGCCAGACAAGCCGATGATGAACGTTCCTGGTATTATGGCAGTCAGGCAACTTCTGATACGATCGGTCATCAGGGCTGGACTGGCACATTGGTAATGATTGATTACCAAAGAGATATCGTCATGGCCTATCTGACCAATGAAAGAAATACTCCTCTTACCAACAAGTATCGCAATGCCAACGATTTTGAAGGCCTATGGTATACTGCTTCAACCTTAGGTTTTGTTCCTCAACTTTTCTCAATCGGTCTTGATGATCATGATGATCATCATAAACAGCTTCTTTCTTTACTTTACGACATGACAAAAGGAAGCATCACTCTGGTTGAAAACTATGCAGGTGAAATAAAACCATCTATTGCCAATGCTCAAAGTAAACTGATAGTCTATCGCAAATGGATAGATGAATACGGCGATGATCAGGATAAGAAAGCTTTCCAAGAACTTCAGGAATATTTTGAATCAATTAAATAGTGCATCATCTGATGCACTATTATTAACTTATTTTTAATCCGCTGAAGATCATATATTTAGGACCGGCATATTTTGAAGTAATTGTTTCTTCCTTGGAGAACTCCACATTCTTCAGATCTTCATATATCGATCCGGCAATTGAAAAGCCTGTTAAAGGAATATATTTTTCACCATCAAAGTATCTTGCCAGTCTGACTTCTCCTCCCCAGTATCCGGAGTTTTCTTCAAGCTGTGGTGATGAGAAGTTTTCGATGATCAGATGTTTTTCTTTTTTATAAGTCGAGGTTCCTTTAGCCTTGATCTGAGCTACCGGCAGTTTTCCTGAAATATTCTTTTCATTCAGATAATAGCCAAACTGCAGATCACCATAGTTGTTTTTAACTACGCCATCTCTGATCAGATTTCTTGAGCGTAAAATAACTCCGTGTCCATCATATTTTCTGGAAGCACAACATCCCTTGACACTTCCTTTCATCGTAAGTTCAAACTTGTTATCTGAAACGATATCTTTCTTCTGGTAATGATTCTGTTTCATATAGACATTTGAATATGACAGATCATTGGCAAGATTATCAACAATAGTTTCTAGCATATCATTCTTGACTAGGACTTTGATGTTTTGAGGTATTTTAACCTGTTTGATAGTCTTGGCAACAGAACGATCTTTGGCCAGATTGAGAATCTCTTTTATTTCCTTTGTTATCTGTTTATAGTCAACAACATTGGATTCATAGAACTTATATAGTTCATATTCATCTTTACCGTTTGACCAGGTCGGAATGCATTCAATTTCAACTTTGAAACGATCAGAAACATGATCGACTCCCCTTGAGTTGATAAACTCTTCTCTAAACTGTGAGACGAATATTTCTGTTGAATTGATCCAGCCATCCTTATAGGTATCAGCCTTGAGAACTGCTTCCGCAACGTTTGTTGCAATCTTATTCAGATCTTTTGCAGCAGACTTTGTCTCTTTAATGTTTGTCGTCTTTTCACATAATGGATAGTAGGCATTTCTGGCTGCTTTGGCTCTGCCAACAGCTTTAGAAAGTTTCTGACTTAAAGACTTGCGATCATCAGCAGCTGTAACAGTTACTGTTGAAGAACCGGTTGTCTTCTTATTGGAAACATAGATTCTGATCGATACTGTTTCAACCTTTACCGCTCTATTTATTTCCAAATGATCAAGAACATAGAAAAGTTCTCTGGAATCTTTATCAGAGATGATGACCTCGTAGTCACTTATGTTTTTATTTGCTTTAAGACAAGCAATTATATCTTTCTTTTTCATTATCCTAACTTAGCCTCCGCTTTCAGATATGGTCCACCATCTGATACATACACCCATTCTTTATGGCCTTTACCACACATTCCAGATCCATGAACAGTTACTTTATCTGAGACCATTGAGATCGAATTGAGCAGATCGATAACATATCCCGATATAACAACCGGCGAAATCACCTTGCCAGTAAACTTGCCGTTTTTGATTTCCAGGCCATATTCCGCAGTACACTGAATCTGCCAGTTTTTCGGGTCTTCCATACCATTATTGGTCTGACACAGATAATATCCATGCTTAACAGATTTGATCATATCTTCAAGTTTATCTTTTCCCTTACCAAACCACGTATTGGTCATGCGGGTATATACTTTACGCTGATAATCCTGACGACGTCCATTGCCGGTTGGAACACTTCCAAGTTCCATAGCACTTAAACTGTCCGAAATACCTGTCTGTAAGATACCTTTCTTGATGATTTGTGTATTATGAGCTTCAACTCCATCATCATCAAAGAAATAGGAAGCAGCTGACAGGCAACTTGCGGCGCCATCATACATATCAACTAATGGTGAAGCAACATATTTACCGACATAGTCTTTTGCCTTGGCTCTGTTTTTAACAAACATATCCATTTCAACACCATGACCGAAAGCCTCATGAGCGATCAGACCGGAAATTGAAGGATCAGTTATGATTGTATATTTTCCAGGCTTAACAGGTTTGGCATCAAGAAGTCTGATAGCCATATCCTTTACTTCTGGTGCGTGTTTCTTGAACATTGAGAGTGCCTTATCACTGGTAGCCTCGCCTTCAGCCTTATAGTTACTCTTGATAACATCCTTATCTCTGACTACCACCAGTAACATTACATTGATCCAGTCGTATTTCTGCGATAAGGTCTTCTTGTTTGAAACAAAGATCTTTGATGTCTGTCTCTTGACATAACGGCAGACGACATTAATTACTTTTTCATCACTTTCTTCCAGCTGTTTTCTGGTAAGAGTAAGTGAGTCCTGGATCTGCTTATTGCTGAGCTTGGAAGTATCTTCTCTTAAAAAATCTTCGACATGTTCATTTTCTTCCAGCATCTTGACTTTAAAGTCTCTGGAAACGATCTTGTCGAGTTTGACAGCTTTGATAACTTCAGAAGCTTTCAAACCTCTGATATCATTGCAGGAATACTCCGAATATCTGCCATCCTTATATACCTTAATGACAAAACCACATTCATTATCAACCTCATCCATTGAATTAAGATGAGTAGAAGATGTGATCATTTTGGTATTGACGAAATTGCCCAATATTGAAACGTAGTCATAGGTCTTATTAAGACTCTGTACCAGTTTCTTGGCATCGCCAATGCGCGATTTGAGATATTTTTCTAGCATAGTTTCCTCCCTATTTATTCTTATCTTCTTCAAATAACATCGCCTCTTCCCACTTCTCTTCCAAGGCATGTATCTGATTGTGAATATCATCTATTTCTTCATCAAGTTCTCTCATTTTGTTCATATCCTGATAGTATTCCGGTTCATAACGTAAGGCTCTTTTATCTTCCAGAATATCTTCCATCAGTGATATTTCGTTTTCAAGCTTCTTGATATTATACTTCGGTTTCTGTTTAAGCTCTTTTAATGGCTGTTTTTCTTCCTTGTTTTCTTTCTTGGTACTTAATTCTTCCTTAACCTTTACATCGATATAATCCTTATATCCATCCGGATAATAGGTAACCTTATCTTTATCTATAACCAGACACGATGTAGCGATCTTCTTGATGAAGTAACGGTCATGAGATACAAACAGAATTGTACCATCATATTCATTAAGGGCATTTTCCAGTGCTTCTTTTGAGATGATATCAAGATGGTTGGTAGGTTCATCTAATATCAGAAAGTTGGCTTTTTTAAGCATGAGCTTTGCTAATGACAATCTGACCTTTTCACCTCCTGATAAGACATTGACTTCCTTGAATACTTCATCAGAAGTAAAAAGGAAGGCACCCAGAACCGATCTGATCTTATACATATCAAGATCAGGATAATCATTCCACAGTTCTTCCAAAACAGTATTACCGCTATGGAAATTGGCCAGATTCTGATCAAAATAGCCGATCTCGATCTGATGTCCCAACATCATATATCCTGATAAAGGTTTCAGTTCACCAGTGATACTTTTTAATAAGGTTGATTTACCTGTGCCGTTATCACCCATGACACAGATTCTTTCGCCTTTTCTGATCTCCAGACTGACTTCAGCCAGAACTGAATCATAGCCAACCTGAAAATGATCAAGACTAAGGACATTCTTGCCACCTCTGTTGCCACAGACAAACTTGGCTTTGAATGCCTTGTTGTCAGCTTTCTTGGGATCGGCAATCTTGTCCATTCTTTCCAGATACTTGATCTTTGATTGAGCGAAAGCTGCTTTATTCTTCTTGTAACGGAACTTCTCGATCAGCTCTTCCAGACGTTTGATATCTTTCTGTTGTCTTTTATAGGCAGCTTCCTGTCTGAGCAGATCGTTCTTTTTCTGTTCAACGAAACTCGAATAGTTACCGGCATAGCGTTTTAATCCGCCATATTCCAGTTCGTAGACGACATTGACTGTTTTATCCAGAAACATACGGTCATGCGAAACAATGACCATAGCCTTCTTATACTTGGCCAGATAATTTTCCAGCCACTCAATCGTGCTCAAATCAAGATGATTGGTAGGCTCATCAAGTAACAGCAGATCAGGTTTGGAAAGAAGCAAGCCCGCAAAAGCGATCTTGGTCTTTTCTCCTCCGGAAAATGAGGAAACCTTTCTGTCCAGATCTTCTTCTTTGAATCCAAAGCCATTTAAGACACTCAGCATTTCGGCCTGATAGGTATAGCCTCCCTGATATTTATAATCTTCTTCCAGTTTGGCATATCTCTCGATGAGTTTTTGGTCTTCAGATTTCTCCAACTGCTTTGAAACATCTGCGATCTGTTTTTCCAGTTGCTTAAGATCCGCAAATACTTCATCAAAGACTTCTCTGATCGTTTCATCACTTAATGCCAATGCGTTCTGTTTAAGAATGGAAATGTTTGTTTTATTGGCTTTGATAAGCTGACCAGAAGAAAGCTCACATTCACCTGTGAGCACTTTTAAAAGAGTGGTTTTTCCACTTCCATTACGACCTACCAGTGCAATTCTTTCATTTTCATTGACGGTAAAATCTATATTCTCAAAAACATCATTGGCACCGAAATAAACGGTGCCATTACTAATCTGTACTATCATTAATTAATAAATAAGATTCTTAGGAGTACGTGGATAAGGCAATACATCCCTGATATTTTCCATACCAGTCAGATACATCACCATTCTCTCAAAACCAAGTCCGAATCCTGCATGCTTGCATCCGCCGTATCTTCTTAGATCCATATACCACTGGTAGCCTTCCTTATCCATCTTGAGTTCATCCATACGTTTCTCAAGAAGATCGATTCTTTCTTCTCTTTGTGAGCCACCGACCAGTTCACCGACATGTGGTACCAGTAAGTCGCAGGCAGCTACAGTCTTGCCATCATCATTAAGACGCATATAGAAAGCTTTGATATCTTTTGGATAATCGGTCAGGAATACCGGTCCTTTAACGACCTGTTCACACAGATATCTTTCATGTTCAGTATTAAGATCCATACCCCATGATACCTTGTTTTCAAATTTGACCGGAGCCTTTAACAGAATATCGATAGCTTCCGTATAAGGCATTCTTCTGAAATTTGAATTATAGACATGATCAAGTCTTTCAAGCAGAGTCTTATCGATCATGGAATTGAAGAACTTCATTTCTTCCGGACATTCTTTTCTGACGTATTCAATACAGTATTTGACCATATCTTCAATCAGCTGCATATCATCTTCCAGATCCGCAAATGCGATTTCCGGTTCGATCATCCAGAACTCTGAAGCGTGTGTCTTGGTGTTGGAATTTTCTGATCTGAAAGTCGGGCCAAAAGTATAGACATCTCTGAAAGCCATAGCAAATGCTTCGACATGTAACTGTCCGGAAACAGTTAATGAAGCATGCTTGCCAAAGAAATCTTCTTCATATTTGTCATCCTGTCTGGTCGTAACAGTGAATACTTCACCTGCTCCTTCAGCATCATTTCCAGTGATGATTGGTGTATGTACATAGACAAATCCCTGATTCTGGAAGAATTCATGGATTGCCATAGCCAGTGCCGATCTGACACGGAAGACAGCCATGAAAGTATTTGTACGAGGTCTCAGATGAGGGATCTCTCTTAAAAATTCAAAGGAATGTCTCTTTTTCTGTAAAGGATAGGTTTCATCAGAGTTTCCTTCTATTTCAACAGAAGTAGCTCTGATTTCAAACGGCTGTTTATTGTCAGGAGTTGAAATGAATTTACCTATAACATAAATAGAAGATCCGGTAAGCAGTTTTGACACCTGTTCATGATTATCCAGTTCCGGTCCATAAACGATCTGAATATTTCTGAAATATGTACCATCATTCAGTTCGATAAAACCGACCTGGCCATTATCACGGTTGGTTCTGATCCAGCCTTCAACGGAAACATATTCCAGCTGGTCAAGTTCCATTTCTGAACCATTTACCGCCATCTCATACAGTTCTCTTGCAAAATATAAATCCATATAACCCCCCCTTATTTGTTCAATGAGTTTACCTCAAAGACCAGTTCCTGTATTGTTGAAACAACATCGACATCGCTCTTGATCATGCCTTCAGGCAAAACGAAGTGTTCTCTGGTAAAATTGACAATTCCTTTAACACCAAGTTTATGCAGTCTGTCAACGATCTGTTGAGCACCTGAAGGAATACACAGGATCGCGATCTCACAACCTTCCGGTATTTTTTCTTCCAGTTCATCAATGTGATAGACTGGCACATTGACCTTTGGTTCGCTGTTTCTTTTTTCCGGCTTAAGATCAAAAGCACAGACGATCTCTCCGGCGACATGATTCCAGTTATTGTAATTTAGAATAGCTGTACCAAGTCTGCCGACCCCGATCAGGATCAGTTTTTCATCATAATCTTCTCCAAGTTCCTTGGCAAAGATCGAAATCAGTTCATTGACATCATAGCCATATCCCTGTTTCCCTAACTGACCGATCAAAGAAAAATCACGTCTGATCGTTGTGGATTTAATATCCACATATTCAGCCAGTTCTGAAGAAAGGACTCTTTTTTTTCCTTCTTCTGATAATTTCCGTAATGCCTTGAGATACACCGGGTACCTCTTTAATGTAGCTTTTGAAATTTCTGCCATAGCAATTAAAATTATATAATATTTTATCTATATTTGTGAATTAATTAGCATTTTTCACTAATCTTCGATCGACATCGAAGGCATTGATGATGCATCCATTCCAACAAACTTGTCATGCTTAAGATAATGTACAGCAGCACAAGCGATCATCAGAGCATTATCAGTGCAGTATTTGAGTGGTGGAAGGATCAGATCCATATCGGAAAAATTCTCCTGCATCTTCTCTCTTAAACGGGAGTTTGCGGCAACACCACCGGCAATGACCAGATTCCTGCAAGGATACTGTTCTAATGCCATTCTGGTCTTCCTGATCAGTGAATTAAGAGCCACTTCCTGGAACGCATAAGCAAGATCATTCTTGTTGATCGTGTTTCCGGCTGCTTCTTCCTTCTTGACCAGTTGTAATACCGCATTCTTCAAACCTGAGAAGGAGAAATTTAGTCCATCTACTTTAGGTGTAGGCAACTGATAATGTGGCTTACCTTCCTTGGCAAGACGATCAATCACCGGTCCACCCGGATAAGCTTCATGCATAACTCTGGCGACCTTGTCATAGGCTTCACCGATCGCATCATCAAGTGTCGTACCAATGATCTTGAATGACTGATCATTTTCAATATAGACAAGTTCAGTATGTCCACCACTGACTACCAAGGCCATTAGAGGATAGGAAAGCGGTTTGATCAGTTCATTGATGAAGATATGACCTTTAAGATGATGAACTCCGATCAGAGGCTTATTGTAGAAGAATGATAGTGCCTTGGCGGCAATGCCACCTACATGAAGTGAACCAATAAGTCCTGGCCCGATTGTATAAGCGATTGCGGCAACTTCATCAATATTGATTCTGGCCTGATCGACAGCAGCCTTAACAATCGTTGATATCTGCTCTACATGCATTCTCGAAGCAACTTCCGGGATAACCCCACCAAATCTGGCATGTACATCGATTTGTGATGTAACTACCGAACTATAGACAGTGAGATCCTCATCGATGATGGCACAAGCGGTCTCATCGCAACTTGATTCAATCGCCAATATCTTACGGGATTCAATGCCAATAAGACCTTTCATCATATCGTAGGCATCATCACCATTTTCATAATATGATTTGCGGGTCCTCAATGTTTCAAAACCATTTTTCTGATAAAGTCTTAAGGCCTTTTCATTGTTGACATCAACTTCCAGATGCATAAACTCACATCCTTTTTCTTTAGCAACATTTATCAGGTATCTCAACATTCTGCTGCCATAGCCTCTTCGTCTTTCGCTTTCTTTGACCGCAAGCTTTGTCAGATCACAGTTTTCAAACATGAACCAGAGTTCTCCATAGGCAACGACTTGATTATCTTCCTTATAGACATAGAGTTCACTGATTTCGTTATTGTTGATCTCGTTGATGAAATATTGTCTGTTCCAGGGTTTAGCGAAAGATGATTCTTCGATCGAGAGAACCTGATCAAGATCTTCTATTTTTAATAACTCTATCATCTGTAGTAACTCTCACTTTCCTTTAGATACTTAGGTGTCAAAAACGAGATATTTTCAGCTTTTTCCCAGAGATGTTTGGTTTTTAAGAAAGCTTCAGCGATATCGCCATAGAAATTACTCTTTCCAAGTAATTCTCCATCGCCGATAACAGTATAGTCTCTGGCATCAACTTCCTTGATCGGTACTGCAGCATCTTCTTTAACGACCAAATCACCATCATAGATACCACAATAGACACGATCCGCTCTGGCATCCATCACTACAAGGCAATTCCGACGATCTGCCGCATATAACCTTAGTGTCGAGATAGTATATACATCGCATGGAAGCATTTCACCAATTACCTTCGCAATCGTCATTGCGATTCTGATACCGGTATAGGAACCAGGTCCTTCACTGATACAGATCGAATCGATCGACTTACGATCAACTTTAGCCTGGTCAAAGACTTCGTTAAGTGCCACAAAAACTTCTTCAGACTGTTTCTTGAAACATTCATGACTATAGGAAGATATGATCCTGTCATCTTCGATCAGAACACAGCTGAGATATTTATAGGCGGTATCAATACATAGCGTCAACATATAAACTCCTCAACAATCTTTTTGTATTTATCACCATGAGAAACAAAAGTGATTTCTCGTGTATTATCATCTATATATTTGAAATTAATCTCAATGTAATCATCTGGCAGATAGTCCTGATAGTATTCAGGCCATTCAATAACCATGATGCCATCATCCTCATATTCACTGATCCCAAGATCATAGGAATTATTCTCAAGTCGATAGGCATCTATATGATATAAAGGAAGATCTCCTTTATGGATTTTCAGAATAGTAAAAGTAGGTGAATTAACAACATCTTTAACATTAAGGGCTTTACCAATGCCTTTGGTAAAAGTAGTCTTGCCACCCGCAAGATCACCATGTAAGGCAATAACAGTGCCCTTGGGTAATAATTTTCCAAATCGATAACCAAGATCGATTGTTTCTTTTTCGTTAATAGTAATCATAGCCTTATTAGTATAACTCATTTTTAATAAAAAAGCCTCTACTAGGTAGAGGCAAACCGGCAACGTGCTTGATTCACTATTCAGATGAGTAGCTATGCTCGCCGATGAAGTGCTTAACTTCTGGGTTCGAGATGGGACC
>CAMNFQ010000020.1 GCA_946537295.1 uncultured Bacillota bacterium | reverse complement strand
AGGAGAATGATCAAAATGAAAAAGACTAAACAGATCGAAAGAATTGAGAAAATGGAAAAACTGATGGATGAAAGCAGTATCGCCATCAAAGAGATGGAAAAATGTTTCAACAGATTTTCCCGCGCTCAGAAGAAGATCGATGAACTGGCTGACTATTATTTTTCCAGTGACTGGAAAAAGGATTTTGAAGATGATGAAAAAGGTAAGTTTCCTAAAGATCTAAAAAGAGGTGTTCTTTCTGAGGATGGTCTTTACAATCTGATCTCTGATAATGATGATCTTCTGAAAAAGATGGAAAGGTTCATCAAGAAACAGAGCTGATCTTATGGAATACAGATTCTATGGATCAGATGATTGTAATGTAGTTCCAATAAATAAAGAATATCAGGATATCAGGGATCCCAGACATCTTTATGATCTATTAAGCAAGATCTGGTGTGAATATACTTGTGCTCCCAGAATGCGAAAGGACTGGTCCAAAGAGAACAAGACCTTGGGACAATGTTCAATCACATCTTTCCTGGCTCAGGATATCTTTGGAGGAGAAGTGTTTGGTATCAGGCTTCCTGATGGAGGATTTCACTGTTACAACTATGTAGATGGAAAAGTATTTGATCTTACCAGTGAACAGTTTTCCAGAAAACTTCATTATGATCTGGAGAATCCACAAAGTAGAGATGAGCACTTTGCCAAGGAAGAAAAATATCAGCGTTATCTCTATTTGAAAAATGAGTTAAATAAAAGACATGGATGATCCATGTCTGCTTTTTTAGATGGTGCACCAGGTGAGACTTGAACTCGCATGGGATTTCCCACACGCCCCTCAAACGTGCGCGTCTACCTATTCCGCCACTGGTGCGTATCTATATTATAGAATATTTTATGGTGAATTAAAAACATTTTGTTTAAAAAACTGTTTCCAGCGAAACAGTTCTATTGTCTTAATAATGTTGTGATCTCATTCCAGAGTGACAATGTCCATTTTTTGGCTGATTGTACCTGGGTTTCAAAATCCAGGTCATCAGTGATATTTGCTCCATAGCAGATCTGGACAAAGTTTTTAGCACTAACAGCAAGCTTATTTACTTTTTCTGCCTGTTCACCTTCCAGATCCTTGGTGTATTCATTTAAGGCTACCGCTGATTCATAGATCAGATCAGCATATTTCTTGTTGTTTGCATCAACGCCATTGGCGATAGCGGAATAGTTATCCGTAATGATATTCTTGTATTCTTCCAGCTCAGCTTCAACTACTTCATCAGCAGCTTTCAGTTCAGCGATCGTATCCTGTTCAAGTTTTTCATATTCATCTTTTACTTCATTCCAGGATAACTTCTTGCGTTTTTCAACCAGAGCCCAGTTATCGTCATTCCAGCCATCGATCTGTTCTCTGAGTTCGTGCATCTTATCTTTATTTTCTTTTAACTCACCGTTTTTTTCATAAGCTGAGATGATCATATCTTCTACAGCCAAACTTAGCTGATTGATCATATTGCTTTCGATACTGTTGGATTCGCTTGCCAACAGACGTAAGACGATATTATCATGGTAGATCTCTTTGATCTCTTCCTGTTTGTCTTCCTTGATTCCTTCTTCCAGGCTTTCTGCTCTTTCGCATACTGAAGCAATAAGAGCCTTGAATTCATCAGCAGAATATGAATCATATCCTGAGGCATCTTTGATGGCTGTCTGATAAACTTCTTCCATGACTGGTTTGGCATCTTCCCAGCTGACACTGGAAGCACAGCCGCCTGCTACCAGCAATATCAATAAAAGGATAAGTATCTTTTTCATTAAAACTCCTTTGATCTGTTATACAGATGCTACCATTATATCTCAAAAAGAAAAATTCCCCTAAGGGAATTTATATCTTTTAGTGGTGCACCAAACAGGACTTGAACCTGCACGAGTCGCCCCATATGAACCTGAATCATACGCGTCTGCCAATTCCGCCATTGGTGCATATACATTTATTCTACTACAAAAAACTTGAAAGTGAAGCCGATAATGTTAAAATAATTAGGTATGGATTTTAAGAAGATTATAAATGTTGCTGTTATAGCACATGTCGATGCAGGAAAATCAACACTGGTTGATGCCTTTTTAGCACAGTCTCATGTCTTCTCTGATCATGAAGAAGTTGTGGCTCAGGTCATGGACTCAAATGATCTGGAAAGAGAAAGAGGTATCACGATCTATTCTAAGAACTGTTCGATCATCTACAAGGATTACAAGATCAATATCGTCGACACACCGGGACACGCTGATTTCTCAAGTGAAGTTGAACGTATCATCAAGACAGTCGATACTGTTATCCTTTTGGTTGATTCTTCAGAAGGACCAATGCCTCAGACTAGATTTGTTCTGAAGAAATCACTTGAAGCCGGTTTAAGACCGATCCTGTTAATAAACAAGATCGATAAGAAAGACGCCAGGATCAATGAAGTTATTGATGAAGTATATGATCTGTTCCTTGATCTTAGTGCCACTGATGATCAGCTGGATTTTCCGATCCTTTATGGTATTGCCAGAAACGGTATCGTCAGATACAATCCATCTGATTCCAACAATGATATAAATCCATTATTTGAAACAATCGTAAATCATGTTGAACCATATCCTGATCTGATGGATGAACCATTACAGATGCAGGTAAGTGCTCTGGCTTACGATGATTATATCGGCCGAATCGGTGTCGGCAGAGTCTATGCCGGTATTATCAAACAGAATGCCATGATCTCTGTCTGCAACAATAACGGTAAGAAGGAAAACCGCAGGATCGCTAACCTTTATAACTATCAGGGTCTTAAGCGTACCGCGATATCCGAGGCACAATGTGGTGATATCGTTATGATCAGCGGTATTGAGAATATCGAGATCGGTGATACGATCGGTCCGGAAAATGTTTACGAACCTTTACCACAGATCGATATCGAAGAGCCGACATTGTCAATGAACTTCATGGTCAATACTTCCCCATTCCAGGGTAAGTCAGGAAAATACGTGACCAGTAGAAATATCAAGGAAAGACTTGAAAGAGAGCTTGAAACAAACGTCGGATTAAAAGTTGAATCGACCGCAACTACTGATACCTTCAAGGTTTCAGGACGTGGTGAACTGCATCTCTCGATCCTATTAGAAAATATGCGTCGTGAAGGATATGAAGTTGCCGTAAGCAGACCGGAAGTAATCTTCAAGACGATCGATGGAAAACTGAATGAACCAATCGAAGAAGTCATCTGTTCAGTTCCTAATGAATATTCCGGAACTGTCATCAATAAGCTGAATCTTCGTAAAGGTCAGATGATTGATATTCAGGATGAAGGTTCCTATACCAAGATCATCTACCATGTTTCAACCAGAGGTTTACTTGGCTACCGTAGTGAATTCATCAACGATACCAAGGGTGAAGGTGTCATGGTCAGAAAGTTTATCCAGTATGAACCATTCGTTGGTGAAATTCCACAAAGAGCTAATGGTGCCCTGATCTCCATGGCTTCAGGCAAGGCAATGACTTATGCTTTATGGAATCTGCAGGATCGTGGTCAGCTGTTTGTCACACCACAGACTGAGGTCTATGAAGGAATGATCGTTGGTGTTTCTTCAAAGACACAGGATATCGAAGTCAATCCGACAATCAACAAGAAGATGACAGCAGTCAGATCAACGGGTAATGATGAAGCCATGAAACTGGTTCCAGCCAGAGTCTTCTCTCTTGAAGAAGCACTGGAATTCATCAATGATGATGAGCTCGTCGAGATCACACCTGATGCGATCAGACTGAGAAAAAGATATCTTACCAACATTGATCGTCGCAGACATATGCGTGAGGTCAATAAGGAAGCTAACAAAGGCCAGTAAGTGGCCTTTTAATATACATAATCTTCATTTTAAAGTAAAATAAATTTATGGAACTGCTGGTAACATTAAGAAAAAAAGAACTGTTAAATAAGATCGGTTCACTGGTCGATGGTGTCATCGTCGGTGAACATTTTACCAGTGGTTATAACTATACTGATGATGATCTGAAGAGTATCAGAGACTATTGTTATACAGCGAGACTGAAATACTATATCGTTCTGGATAATTTCATAACAGAAGATGAAGAGATGATGCTTCATAAGTATCTTGATCTGATCGCAGATCTGGATCCTGATGGTATCTTTTTCCATGATCTGGGTGTTATGGAAGCAGCTAAGGTCCATGGACTATTTTCAAAACTGATCTATGATGGAAAGACGGTACTGTGTAATTCATTAGATAGTGCCTTCATGTTGACAAAGGGAATCGATTCAGTAATGATCTCAAGAGAGATCACTTTGGAAGAGATCTATGAAATTGCCAAAAACACTGACGGCAGGATCAATATGCAGATATTCGGTCATCAGCGCCTTTCCTATTCGCGTCGTAAATTCTTAAGTAACTATTTCCATCAGATCAATAAGAAATATGATTATCTCAATAAGGAAAGTCTCTATCTGATCGAAGAACAGCGTGACTATAAGATGCCGATCGTGGAAGATGATAATGGCACATATATTTATTCTGATTATATTTTTGAAATGTTTCTGGAGATCTCGGATCTTCGTCCTTATCTGAAAAGAGGTATTATTGAAACCCGCTTTATCGATAATGACAACTTCCTGGTTCAGGTCTGCCGTGATTATCATCGTGTAAATGATTCCAATAAGGAATTTATCAGAGATGCCTTACTCTATAACTATCCGTATGAGTATTCAACAGGCTATCTCTATCAGAAGACCAATAAGACAAAAGATGAATAAGATAGAATTATTAGCACCCGCAAAAGATCTTAAGAAAGCCAAGATCGCAATTATGTATGGAGCAGATGCCGTTTATGTAGGCGGCAAGTTTTATTCATTGCGTTCCAGAGCATCTAATTTTGATCTGGAAGATCTCAAGGAATTATCTGAATTTGCGAAAAAATATTCAGCTAAAGTATATGTAACAGTCAATATCGTTTTCCATGATGATGACTATTATGGCATAAAGGAATATCTTAAATATCTTGGTGATATTGGAATTGATGCGGTCATCATATCTTCTTTGGCTCTGATACCTATCGTTAAAAAAGTTGCACCGAATATGGAATGCCATATCTCAACACAGCTTTCTTCATTAAACTCATCAGCTGTCAGAACACTTCAGTCTTTTGGCGCTGATCGCATCGTTTTAGCAAGAGAAGCCAGTATGGAACAGATCGAAAGGATCTCCAACAAGGTCGATGTTCCGCTTGAAGTATTTATTCATGGTGGCATGTGTTCCAACTTCTCCGGACGTTGTGTGCTTTCCAACAGAATGACTTTAAGGGATGCGAATAGAGGTGGTTGTGCTCATTCGTGCCGTTGGAAATATCGGCTCTATGATAAAGACAAACTGATCTCTGATCCGGATTGTCTGATGTCGATGTCTTCCAAGGATCTAAGAGCTTCTGCCTATATCGAAAGAATGATCAGATGCAGAGTGGCTTCCTTGAAGATCGAAGGAAGAATGAAATCAGAATACTATATCGGTCAGGTTGTCAGGACATATCGCAAGATGATCGATGAGATCTATGCGAACGGCTATCTTTCAAATAAGCGACTCGCATACTATGATGAGGAACTATCCAAGGCTGAAAACAGACCGAGTGATGATGGCTTCTTATCAGGTGATTGTGATAATTCCAAACATCTTTATGGTGTCAATGGTGCCGGTGTAACTCATGACTATGTGGCCTATGTCCATGGTTATGATGATGAAAAGAATAAAGCAATCGTTGAAGTCAAGAACGTCTTTGTGAAGAGCGAAGAACTTGAGGTCTTTGGACCGGATCTTGATAATAAACGATTTGTCCTGGAACATATGTATGATGAAAATGGTGAAGAGATCGTCCTAGCCAATAAACCGACGCAGATCATTTATCTTGATATACCATTCAGAGTTGATGAACCAGCCATGATCAGAAAGGTCGCTCACCATGATCATTGAAGGGGCAATATCAGTTAAATCTGCCATACAGAATCACAACAGAGATGTCTATAATCTCTATATCAATAAAGATAAAAAGACTAAGGATTTTAACTATATCCGCAAGATCGCCAGAGAAAACAATATTGTGATCAATGAACTTCCTGATGATGAATTAGGTAAGTACCTCAAAGGCAGATCACACGGTGGCGTAGGGGCAGAAGTATCACTAAGAAAACAGAATGAATTCGTGGATGGTGATATCTTCTATCTTGACGGAATTGAAGATCCCTATAATCTTGGTTATGCCTTAAGGACACTCTACGCCTTTGGTGTCAAGAATGTCTTGTTAAGTGAAAGAGATTATTCAACAATGGAGACCCAGATCCTCAAGTCTTCAGCCGGTGCCTATGATATGCTCAAGATCAGGATCGCTGATGATCCGGTTTCGCTGATCAGCAGTTTTAAGGATACTCATTATATCTATGCCTTATATCGTGGGGATAATGCTGAAGATATCTTTGAAACAAAGTTTAAGCCTCAGGCAGTATTTATGCTTGGTGGCGAAAAAAGAGGAATCAGTGCTGATCTGTTAAAACTCTGTGATAAACAATTATACATCTCCTATGGTTCTGATTTCCGCAATGCCTTAAATGCCTGTGGGGCATTAGATGTAGTCGCAACATTACTTTACGCTCAAAGAAAGAAACAATGATCACATCATTAGATAATAAAACCGTTAAAGAACTCACAAAACTCCATCAGAAGAAATATCGTGATGGACGTTTTCTTATCCTGGATCCTTTAATGATTGACGCTGCGTTGAAACATAACAAACTTCAACAGCTGGTCTATACCGGTGAAAAACCTTTTGAATTTTCCAATACACTGGAAGTATCAAAAGAAGTATTAAACAAGATCGCCAAAAAAGATGGTTTAAGCTACATTGGTGTTTCACTTTCAATAAATGAAAAGAAAGCTGAAGGAAATAGGATCGTCATGCTGGATCACCTGCAGGATCCTTTGAATATCGGCAGGATCATGGAAGCTGCCCAACTGTTCAATTTTGATTCCATTATTCTCAGTGATGAATCAGCAGATATCTATAATGAAAAATGTCTGGCTAATTGTAAGGGCGGGATTTACAGTTTAAATATTTCACATTGTGATCTGTTAAGTGAAATAGAAAGGCTCAGATCTTTGGGCTATCGGATCTATGCGACAGGTTTAACTAATAACACCAAGGAACTTCATGAAGTAGAAGCATCAGATAAGATGGTCATCATCTTAGGTAATGAAGGAAGTGGTGTAACTAAAAGTGTCATGGATGCTTCGGATGAGATAATAAAAATCGATATGTGCAATATCGATTCTCTTAATGTCGGCATGGCTGCCGCAATCATTATGTATAATTTCAGAATCTGACATCAAAGACTCTTTCGTTTTCGGATAAAGGGATCTCCTTAACTGAATAATCATAGATCCTGATAAAACGGTCTTTACTTAAAGATTCCTTGAGAAACTCATCGACGCCGTTACCCTGAACTTCTGCTTCGACGTTTCCATTGTCGAGATTTCTGACATAACCTGTCAGATTATATTTTCGAGCCAGTGTCATGATCTTCCAGCGGAAGCCCACACCCTGAACAATACCTTCATAAACGATGTAATAACGTTTCATAATATAATTCTAACATTTTAATAAGAAGCTTCGGATGAAGCTTCTTATTCTATAGGTTCAAAATCAGCTGCGGAGTGTTTACACAAAGGACAGATGAAATCATCAGGCAGTGTATCACCTTCATAAACGTAGCCACAGACCTTGCAGACAAAGCCTTTTTTGCCTTTAGTATCTGCTTTAGGTTTGACGTTATTCTGATAGTAGGTGTAGGTCATCGTCTCAACATTGTTGATGACTCTAGCTTCGGTTACTGAACAGATAAACATACCATGAGTATTGAGATCCTTATAATCTTCTACTTTAAGAGAGAAGAAGGCATTGATATAGCGTGGTAAGAACAGTAAACCATTATCTGAACGTAACAGTTCCTTTTCGTTTTTGAATTTATCAACATTTCTTCCAGACTGGAAGCCAAACTGTTCAAAGATCTTGAATGGTGCATCGATATTCAGACAGTTGACATTCATGATACCGGTCTGTTTGATGACGTGGTGTGAATAGTTGTCCTTATTGATCGATACCATCACCCTGAATGGATTATCAGTCAGTTGAACGACAGTATTGACGATCAGACCATTGTCTTTCTTTCCATCATTTGAAGTTACAACATAAAGGCCATAACCGATCGAGAATAAGGCCTTCATATCATTCTTGTTGGCCTGGGCATTATCTCTGGCGACATAGTCAACACAAAGGGTCTTGGCCAGTTCTTCTATTTCCTGCAAGTTAGTATCATTCAAAGCTGATTTGATATGTACTACCGGTTCAACAAAATTCAGATTAGCCTGTTTTGCAAGCATATCTTTCATGGTCTTTGCGGCTAAAGGTGCCCATGAACCATTTTCGATCAGACCGATCGTACGGTTCTGGAAATTTCTTTCCGTAAGATGATTGATGAATTCCTTCATGAATGGATAGACATCAGCGTTATAGGTAGTGGTAGCTAAAACGATCTTGCCATAGGCGAAAGCATCAGCTACAGCTTGTGACATATCACATCTTGCCAGGTCGTAGACTTTGACTTCCGGTGCATTATAGTTCTTAAGCTTTTCAGCCAGCTTATCGACAGCTGTTTTGGTATGACCATATACCGATGTATAACAGATCACAACGCCATCTTTTTCAACATCATAGCTTGACCAGGTATTATACAGATTCAGATAGTATGGAAGATTTTTATAGAGGAATGGCCCATGGAGTGGCAGGATCATTGAAATATCAAGACCGGCAGCCTTTTTAAGGACAGCTTGGACCTGCTTACCATATTTGCCGACGATGCCGATATAGTAGCGTCTGGCTTCATCGATCCAGTCTTCTTCAACATCAAGGGCACCAAACTTGCCAAAGCCATCAGCCGTAAATAATGCTCTTTCATAGGAATCGTAGGTCATCATTACTTCAGGCCAGTGGACCATTGGGGCAGCAACAAAACTGAGTTTGTGTTTACCTAGATCCAAAGTGTCACCTTCCTTGATGGACAGACATCTATCTTCAAAATGTGTACCGAAATAATTGTCCATCATAGCAAAAGCTTTATCAGAAGAAACAATGATTGCTTTATCATAGGTCTTCATGAAATTGACGATATTGGCTGAATGATCCGGTTCCATATGCTGGACGATCAGATAATCAGGTTGCTTGCCATTAAGGACATATTGAATGTTGTCGAGCCATTCATGGGTAAAATGCTGATCAACGGTATCCATAACAGCAATCTTTTCATCCATGATGATATAGGAATTATAAGACATACCGTTAGGTACTTTATACTGTCCTTCAAAAAGGTCAACCTGGTGGTCGTTGACGCCAACGTATTTTATTGAATTGGTTATTTCCATAATAAAAGTTCTCCTTGAGAACATTATATCCGAAATAAAAGAAATATATGTGAAATAGTTAGATCAGAAATTCCAGGATGAGTACTGTAAAACAACAGATCAGGGTGACTTTAAATAAACCCATTTCTTTATAGGCAGCGTAGATACCAACCAAGAGTGCTATTAAGCCTGAGATAGGATTTTCAGTTACATCAATGATCGCTGGAAAAGTCATCACAGATAAAGTGACGTAAGGAACGTAGTAAAGAAAGTCTCTGATGAAACGGCTTTTGATCTGTCTTCTGATAAGAGTCAGAGGTAAAACTCTGACAAGATAGACAGTAACAGTCATGACTAATATATAGATATAGATATTATTTTTCATTTGTTTCATCCTTTCTTGGGAAAAGGACAGCACCCAGACTTGAAACAGCGATGGTCAGAACGATCGTAATCATACTTTCAGATAGAGCAGAAAATCTGCTGAGCAGGAAACTGCTGACGAAACAGATGATGATGAGGATCGCAATGTGTCTGTTCTTACTAGCAGGTGGGATGATGATCGCCAGAAACATGCCATATAGTGCAACTGATAAAGCGGAAACGATCCTGATTGGTAGGATGTTACCCATAAGGATGCCTAGGGCTGTACCGATTGCCCAGCATGGTGCCGCAAAGCAGATCGCACCATAGGAATACATCGGATCACAATATGGATCTTGTGAAACAGCTAAGGCAAAATATTCATCAGTCAGAAAGAACCCTAACAAAAGACGATGGATCATACTGGCCTTTGGATGGATCTTTTGTGACAAGGCAAATGACATAAGTATATAGCGGATATTGCTGACGATTGTGATGATCGCCATCTGGAAATATGGGACATTTTCTTTTATGGCAATAAAGGCGGCATTTTCACCGGCTGAGGCATTTACTAATAAAGAAGTAAGAAAACCCTGAAAAGGAGTTAAGCCAGCCTGAGCGGCAATGATACCAAGCGAAAAGGCTACCGCAAAGTAGCCAAATCCGATAGGTAATCCGTCTTTTATTCCTCTTTTAAAACTGTCCATATTTTTTAAAAAAGAACTAGATCAGCTAGTTCTTATAGTTTTTCAAACTTCTCAACATTCAGAACAAATATAGTTGCTCCACCTACTTCGACCTCGATCGGATAGGACACAAGATTGGACATATCAGTCGAGATTGTTGTTGGCACGGCTTCTTTTCTGCGCTGTGATTCAGAACCGATGAGCTCGATAGCTCTTTCAACTTCTTTATCTTCACAGCCGATCAGCAGAGTCGTATTTCCTGATGACAGGAAACCACCTGTTGTCGCAAGACGTGTAACATGAAAGGATGCTTTATTCAGTGCTGCGATACATGCTTTTGTATCGTCGGTTGAGATGATTGCTAAGATTAGTTTCATAACTCTGCCTCCTATAAATTCATTTTAACATAAATTTTTTTATGTATATGGTAAGTGATCCATATGTTTGTGACGCTACTTCAATAGTGTTATAATTTTTTAGTATGATAGAATTCAAAAATGTATCAAAAAAGTATAAAAACGGTACACATGCGCTTGAAAGTGTCTCACTAAAAGTCGAAGATGGTGAGTTTGTCTATATCATGGGTCCGACCGGTTCGGGCAAATCAACGCTGATCAAACTGCTCGATGGTGAAGAGATCCCGACAGGCGGAAGTGTTGTCGTCAATGGCGTAGATGTAGGCCGTCTTAGAAAATCTAAAGTCTATCTTTACCGTCGCAAGATCGGTGTCGTTTTCCAGGATTACCGTCTGCTTCCGGAAAAGACAGTTTTTGAAAATGTTGCCTATGCTTTAGAAGTTCTTGATATGCCAGATAAGAAGATCAGAAGAAGAGTAAGGGATGTCCTTAAGCTTGTCGATCTCGCAGATAAATCTAATGCCAAGCCAAGAGAACTTTCCGGTGGCCAGCAACAGCGTGTGGCGATCGCTCGTGCTATTGCTAAACGTCCAGCTATCCTGATCGCTGATGAGCCGACAGGAAACCTTGATCCGGAAATGACGGATGAAATGATCAAGCTGCTGGAAAAGATCAATACTGAAGAAAAGACCACTTTACTGGTGGTTACTCATAATGATGTCATGGTTGAGTATCATCCTAAACGTACGATCAAGATCGATCATGGACATATCGTTTCTGATCGTCGCTATGATGAACACTACAAGCCTGATGAAGATACACTTCGCAAACTTGAAGAAACCATGGCTGACAGGTATAAAGAAGAACAGCAGCACAAGGAATATCAGAAGGCTGTTGGACATCTTACAGAAAGTGAATCGCAGGATCGGGAATTTGAACAGATCACGCAACAGTTTGAAGCGATCAATGAACTGAAAGGAGAGCACGAATGATATTCTTTCGGCGCCTTGGCAGACATATAAGAGAAGGATTTGTCGGTGTCAAACGTCATTTTGGCATGGCCTTTTCAGCTGCTTCAGCTGTTACTATCACTCTGTTACTGGTAGGAGTATTTGGAGTCTTTGCGATCAATATGGCTTTCCTTACGCAGGAGATCGAACAATCTATCTCACTAGTAGCTTTGATCGATTATGATGTCAACGATCCCGCAAAGATCACTGCCATGAAAAACGAGATTACAGAATTAGAAAATATCGATCATGTCGTCTATCGGACAAAAGACGAAGAATTTGATTTCTATAATAAAGAGTATCCGGAAATGGTTGAATTCTCAGAAAACTATCGTGCTGATAATCCATTCCATGATGCTTTCCTTATATATATGGTCGATGGTCAGAACATGGAAGCCATCAAGACCAGAGTTTCCCAGATGTCTGGCATCAGTTCAGTCCAGGATGGTGGAAGTAATACCTACACCCTGATCAACATCCTTCATACTGTCAGAAATGCCGGTGGTATTCTGATTCTGGCTTTAGTGGCTTTAGCTGTCTATCTGATCTATAACACGATCAAGATTACAATCGCTACCAGAAAGGATGAAATCTGGATCATGCGTAATGTCGGTGCCAAGAACGGCTATATCAGAGCACCGTTTCTGGTCGAAGGTGTGATCATTGGTGTTTTTGGATCATTACTTCCGATCGCTTTGATCGTGTATGGCTACTATGAACTCTACAAGATGACCAATGGTGTACTTGCCGGTGTCGTTTCCCTGATACCAGTCTGGCCGTTCTTACTATATGTTGGCCTGGCTTTACTGATCATCGGTGTTTTTGTCGGATTCATGGGCTCATATATTTCCGTATGTAAGTATCTGAGGTTAACCAGATAAATGTTTAAAAAACTAATAAGTATTATCCTTATCGTTTTTATGGTCTTACCGCTATGCAGTAAGACAAGTTTTATTTATGCTGATGAAGAAGATGAGGAAACAACAGAAGTAACAGAAAATAACGATGAAGAAAAAAGCGATTACGACAAATGCGTAATTGATAAGAATAAAGATGCCTGTAAGGCAATTGCCAAGAATGCTCAGAGTTCACTTCGTGACATTGAGGAACAGATCGCAGCAGCCAAGGATGACCGCGATGCTGCAGTTGCTTTAGCAAGTGAATATGCTACGAAAGCTCAATCCTTACAAGGTGATATCGATAATCTGAAAGTCCAGATCGATGAACTGATCGATCGTATTGACGAGCTGGAAAAACAGATCGCTGAAAATGAGGCCAAGGTCGAAGAACTCAATACCAGAGTAAAAAAGAGAATGGTCGAATCACAAAAGACCATGCATTTCAACAGCTATCTGGAGTTTATTCTTGGTTCCAGATCATTCACCGATATGCTTAGCCGTGTCTATGGTGTTGAAGCTATCGTTTCCAAAGACAAGTCTGACAGACAGATGCTGTTAGATGTAATTGAACAGCTCAATTCAGATAAAAAAGAACTTAATGAAAAAAAGGCTGAGCTTGATGAAAGCTATGATGAGATCGTCGCAAAACAGGCTGAACTGCTGGCGATGAAGGAATTCTACGAAGAAGAAGAGAAACGAATCGATGAAGAACTCGATGCGATGACAGAAGCCAGAGATAATATCTATGATTCATTTGATGATCTTAGAGCTATCTTAAAAGAAATAGGCGTAACTGCTTCTGATGGTTTTGTCTCAGCTGTTCATAATTCCTGGATATCTTCAACAGTCTGGAATTATGATAATGATTTCCTTTCTGGCGCATGGCACCTTGGTGTTGACTATGCTGCCTCAAGAGGAAGAGAGATCCATGCTCCGGCAGGAGGAGTTGTCATCCGTGCTGATGATGGATGCCCCGATCCGGGAAGTCTTTCCAGCTCATGTGGATACTGGATCGCCGGTGGTGGCAATCAGGTTTATATGATGTGTGAAGTAGATGGTGTGGTCTATGGCTTTATCTTCTTCCATATGAATGCTGTCTATGTTTCTTATGGTGACTATGTATTACAGGATGAAGTCATCGGTACAGTCGGATCATCAGGTAAATCTACCGGTCCGCATTGTCATATCGAAATGTATCGCTTAGGATATGGTGAACTGGAAGACTATCTGGCTATGGGCTGGAACGCAACGTTCTCCTGTGGAAGAGGTGCGACCGCCTACTATTACCATCGTTGTGAAGCCGGTAATTCAGCTCCATGTATTCTGAATCCGGAATTATACTTACCAGGATAAAAATGGAAAAAGAAGAAAACAAAGTGTTATTCAATCTTGAGAAGAAACCGCTCAAGTCAGAAAGAGAAGAGATCAGAAAAAAACGCATTAATATACTGAAGATCATCATGTTGTGCGTCTTTTTCCTGTGTGTAGGCTTATATCTGGGCTTCTATGCGTATAAGACAATTCATCCTATCTATAAGAATACTTCGCTTACCACTCTTTCAGAGATCGAATATGCCATGGATAATTTCTGGCTCTATTCTCCTGAACATGAAAACCTGAAACAGGAACTGGAAGATAAGGCAATGTATGGTATGTCGCAATACGAGGAAGATCCTTATACGACCTACATGTCAGCAGAAGATATGAACAGTTTTTCTTCCAGTATCAATATGAATTATGTTGGTATTGGTGTCCAATATACAACCGAAAACGATATAGCTATTGTCACTAAAGTCTTTAAAGATTCTCCGGCTGAAAAGGCAGGAATCATCGAAGGCGATATCATCAAAGCTGTTGATGGTACACCGATCGAAGGTCTTGATTCAGATGCGATCAAAGAATTGGTTTTAGGTGAAGCTGGTACGGAAGTCATCATAACTGTTCAAAGAAATGCGGAAAATCTGGATCTCAGTGTCATCAGAGGTGCGATCAATTCTTCAGCATATGCCTATCCGGAAAACGATTATCTGATCCTTGAGATCAGCAGTTTTGGTGAAGGTACAGCCAAGGAAGTCATGAAGTATCTTGATGCCTATTCTGAATATCGCAAACTGATCATTGATATGCGTAATGATGGCGGTGGTTATCAGACAGCTGTCAGAGAACTATGTGGTCTGTTTATCGGACCTAATGAAGTCTATCTGCGTCAAAGAGATGTAAAGGGCAGAGAATACGTTGATACGACACCAGCTGATTCTAAACTTTATGATGGTTTTGAAAAGATCATCATTCTGACTAATAACGATACCGCATCGGCAGCTGAAGTCTTTACGATCGTTATGAAAGAAAAAGTCAAAAATGTAACATTAGTTGGTGAAACAACTTATGGAAAAGGCGTTATTCAGTCCAACAAGCTTTTAAGTAATGGTGGCGCTTTAAAACTGACGACCTACTATTGGTATTCACCTGATGGTGTTTCCATAGATAAGGTAGGAATCAAACCGGATGTCGAAGTAAGGATGCCTGAGATCTTCTATCAGTATTACTACAATATGGAAGAAGACGAGAAATATGAGATCGATTCAGTATCACGTGCTAATTCTATTGCACAAATGGTCTTGGAGATGTTAGGATATGATATCAATAGGACTGACGGTTATTTTGATTCATCTCTGGCCGAAGCCCTGATAAAATATAAAGGAGAAAATGGTTTAGGTGCCATTGCCTCTCTGGATAAAGAAACCTACGATTATCTGATCTCGGAAGCCAGAAGACAGCTGGCAAAGAATCCGGAATTGGATCTGCAGATGCTTAAGGCAAAGGAGCTGCTCAATGAAGATTAGTATCAATACGCATTCTTCAATCAGGATCGAAGATAAAAAGGTCATCTATTTTGATCCTTTTGAAATCGAAAATGAAGCTCATGATGCTGACATCATCTACATCACTCATGACCACTATGATCATTTCTCGATCGATGACATCAGAAAGATCGAAAAGGAAGATACTGTCTATGTCATTCCTGAATGCATGTATAACCTGCTTGGTGGAGAAAATGTTGTGGTAGTTAAAGCAGGTGATAAGACGACGATCGAAGGATATGAGACGGAAGTCATTCCTTCCTATAATGTAAATAAGCAGTTTCATACAAAAGAGAAGAACTACGTAGGATATATCGTTACAATTGATAATCAGAGAGTATATGTAGCTGGAGATTGTGATGCGAATGAAGACAATCTCAAGATCAGTTGTGATATCGCACTTATTCCTATTGGTGGCAAATATACGATGGATTATGCTCAGGCAGCAGACTTCATCAATCATATAAAGCCTAAGATCGCCATTCCGACACATTATGGTAGTATCATTGGTGAAAAGGATGATGGAAAGAAATTTGCTGAATTAGTTGAAAAGGAAATAAAAGTTCAGCTTATCTTATAGTAAAATTTAAATAGAGAAAAAAGTATGAATAAAACAGATAACATTAATACATTCTGGAATTATCTCAACAGCCAGACATTTATATCAAGTGCGATCGTTATCATAATCGCAATCGTTTTGATGTATGTGATCAAACAGTTCCTCATCAAGAAGGTCGCCTATACTGGTAAGAAGGATCAGCATAAGAATACCTATATCGGTGTTATCTTCAATGTCTTACAATACGTTGTACTGATCGCTGCCGCTGTCATCGTCTTGAAAATTAACGGTGTCGATGTCGGAAGCATCCTGACAGGTCTTGGTTTATTAGGTATGATCATAGGTCTGGCATTGCAGGATACCTTAAAGGATATTATTGCCGGTCTGAATATCTACAACAACAACTTCTATAAAGTTGGTGATATGGTCAGATATAACGGTGAGGAATGTGATGTAAAGTATTTCAATGCCCGGGTTACAAAATTCCAGTCGATCAATACCAATTCGACCTATACTGTCTGCAATTCAACGATCACTTCGATCGAAAAGATCAAGGATAGAGGAATCGCAAGATATTTATTTTCTTTTGATACAGAGAAGAAGATTGTTGATGAATGCATGGAGACGATCGTTGATAGATCAAAGAAAGAGATCGAACATATCAAGGATATCTATTATGATGGTATCAATGATATCTCGACGATCGGTGTAAGATATGAACTGAAATATCAGTGTCCTGCCCACAAGGCGGAAGAAGTCAGAGATGCGATGGCAGAGATATCTTATGAACAATTCAAAACCTTTGGCATCAGTCCTGTATTTAGTTCTTTGATGAAATAGAATTTTAGTATAAAATATATGTATCAGTTTTATATATTTATATTGGATAATAAAAATGGGAGGTTAATATAATGAACATCAATAAAAACATTAAAGATGGAGTATGTGATATCTCGCTTGTAGGAAGATTGGATACTACTACTGCTCCTGAACTGGAAACTGTCCTTAAAGATTCTCTTGAAGGAATCAGTGAACTTAATATCGATCTGGAAAAACTGGATTATATTTCTTCTGCTGGCTTAAGAGTTTTACTGTTTGCTCAGAAGACAATGAATAACCAGGGTAAGATGACGATCAAGAATGCTAAACCTGAAATCATGGAAGTATTCGAGATTACTGGTTTCACTGATATTCTGACAATTGAATAAGTAGTTTTTTATCCTGTATCATTACAGGATTTTTTTGAATAACTGTTCTGATATTGCAGTATATTATCTTTTATATTAGTTTCAGTTATGTTGTCTTTACGCATTAATGTTGTTCTATGGTGGTGAAATAATGATAGAAAGAACCTATGACGCAACTGACAATAATCTTCATCCTGCTTTAGCTTTTGTCGAAGAGGAACTTGAGAAACATGGCGCCAATATGAAAACAATAGTGGCGATCACGGTTGCAGTTGAAGAAATGTTTGTAAATGTCGCACATTATGCATACGAAGGATTCGTAGGCAAGGTTACTCTTGGCCTTGATTTTCAAGGAGATGATGCGATCATCACTCTGACAGATAAAGGTATGCCTTTTGATCCGTTGGCCAAGGAAGACCCTGATGTGAATCTTTCAGCTGAAGAAAGAAGCATAGGTGGCCTAGGCATTTATATGGTCAAAAACACCATGGATCGTTGTACATATGCCAGAAAGGACGGACAGAATATCTTTTCGATGAGGAAGGCGATCAAGTAATGTCACTTCTTGATAAAGCTGTATTGTTCGCCAGCGAAGCTCATAAAAATAAGAAGCGTAAGGGAACATTACAGGATTATATCTATCATCCGATTGAAGTATTATCTCTGGCTTCGATGATGAGTGATGATGAGGATGTATTGTGTGCTGCAGTACTTCATGATACCGTTGAAGATACGGAAGTTACACTGGAAGATCTTCAAAGAGAGTTTAACGAAAGAGTCGCAAAGCTGGTAAGCTATGAGACGGAAGATAAGCGTGGCAATGTGAACAAAGATGCCACCTGGGTCAAAAGAAAACAGGAAACGATCGATTTCATCAGACAGTTGGATGATGTCGGTGGCAAGATAATCTGTCTTGCTGATAAAGTTTCCAATCTCAGAAGTATGCATCTGGGACTCTATGATCATGGTGATGCCTTCTGGGATGTCTTCAATATGAAAGATCCCAAGATGCACTACTGGTATTACAATTCATTGAAAGATGAGTTGAAAGAACTTGCGGAATATTCTGTATATAAGGAGTATTGCTTCCTTATCAATGCAGTGTTTGAAAAATATATAAAGGGGTAGAGGATTATGAATTACAAATATGAGAACAACGTACTGACTATTTTCCCGGAAGGCAATATTGACACGACTAATGCTGAACAGGTCGGACAGGAGATTGCAGATATCAGAAACGCCAATCCTGAGGGAAAGATCGTTCTTGATCTGGAAAATCTTAAGTACATTTCAAGTGCCGGATTACGTCAGATCCTGAAACTGAAGAAAAGAGAAAAAGATCTCAAGATCATCAATGTTTCATCCGATGTGTATGAAGTATTTGATATGACGGGATTTGTTGAAATGATGGATATCGAAAAGGGATATCGTCATATGTCAGTAGATGGATGTGAAAAGATTGGTGAAGGATCAAACGGTATCGTCTATCGTCTCAATCCTGATACGATCATTAAAGTCTATAAGAATTCTGATGCCCTTGATGATATCAAACGTGAAAGAGAACTGGCAAAGACAGCCCTTGTCTTAGGTGTCAACACTGCTATTCCGTTTGATGTTGTAAAAGTTGGTGATAAGTATGGTTCCGTATTTGAACTGTTAAGTGCAAAGTCTATCACTAAACTGATCATGGCTGAACCGGAAAACAAGGAAAAATATGTCAAGATCTTTGCAGATATGCTTAAAGAGATCCACTCTACACCAGTCAAGGAAGGAATCCTTCCTGATGCTAAGAAAGTTGCCTTAGGATGGGTAGAATGGTTACATGACTATATTCCAGCTGAAACCTATGATAAGCTGCACAAGATGGTTGAGGATGTTCCTTCCAGCAACATGATGTTGCATGGTGACTATCATACCAATAATGTTCATTATGCCAACAATGAAGCTATCCTGATCGATATGGATACTTTATCAGTAGGAAATCCGGTCTTTGAATTTGCTTCTATTTTCCTGGCATACAGAGGCTATGGTGAACTTGATCCGAAAGCTGTTACTGAATTCTTGAAGATTGACTGGGATACAGCCGGCTATATTCTTGATGAACTGTTCAAACAGTACTTCGATGACAAAGATGATGCATATCGTGAGGAAGCCCTCAACAAGGCTAAAGTCATCGGTTATACCAGAATGCTCAGAAGAACGATCAAACGTCATCCTGAGAATACTGAACTGATCGAACATACCAAGAAACAGCTTATTGATTATGTCAATAAGGTTGATTCATTGGCTTTATAATAGAGATTCTCGACAGTTAAATAAAGATTAAAATAGATTGTGTCTTTGATTCTTAATATTTTAGAAAAGAAGGCACAATCTTTTAT
>CAMNFQ010000019.1 GCA_946537295.1 uncultured Bacillota bacterium | reverse complement strand
AATGGTATCTATATCATGTTGCTGTATCTGCTTGATACCTTCCTCAATATACTTTGTGAACTGCTGATATCCAAACAGTCACGTTATAACTTCCTGGTCTCTGTTTTAGTAGAGATAACTGAGATTGCGATAAGTCTTGTACTGATGTATCGTTTTGCGACGATGGCAGTAACACTGTTCTTCTGGTTACCGATCGATATCATCAGCTTTATCAACTGGACAAGACATAAGG
Source organism: uncultured Bacillota bacterium (assembly GCA_946537295.1). Lineage (GTDB taxonomy): Bacteria > Bacillota_I > Bacilli_A > Erysipelotrichales > Erysipelotrichaceae > Colivicinus. Next base: position 20,234 of record CAMNFQ010000019.1, on the reverse strand, counting down.
ACGATAAGGATGATGAACTGACGGTCGTAAGAAGACTGAAAGGTTATCAGGAAGCGTTAGTTGTTATAGGAATCCTGATCTGGACAGTTGCGGTCGGTTATTTCTTAAGTGGCTTAGATATCAGGACGGACTTCTTCAATGGAAACAGGAATCTCGAACTATGGATGATCTATCTTGATGCCTGTGCTTCTGCGGTTGGTATTGCCAATGGATTATTTATCTTCTTCAGATTAAGAGAACAGTGGTTGGCCTGGTTTATTTCTGCAATCCTGGAAGCAATCATGAACATCCTGGCAGGCCAATATGTCTTACTGATACTGAAACTTGGATATTTCACAAATACAACATATGGCTACATCAAATGGAGCCAGTATATCAGAACACATAAAGAGAAAGAAAAAGAAAAATCATTATTCTGATAAATAGAAATTATTGCTTGGAATAATTGATTAGAATAGCTAAAATTTGATAGAATAAGCGATATAAAAAGGTGGTAAATTATGGCAATTGAAGCAGGTGATTTTAAAACAGGTTTAACTCTGATCGTAGATGGTGATCCATGGGTAGTATTAGACTTCCAGCATGTAAAGCCAGGTAAGGGTGCAGCTATCTTAAGAACCAAGATGAGAAATCTTAAGACTGGCGCAACTCAGGAAAGAAACTTCAATGCATCGACAAAGTTTGATGCTGCAAATATCGACAAGAAGAAGGTAACTTTCTCCTATACAGCTGATAATACCTATTACTTCATGGATATGACGACCTTCGAAACATATGAACTGAGTGAAGAACAGATCGGTTTCAACAAGTATTTCATTGTTGATGGTCTGGAAGTTACGCTGATGATGTTTGAAGGTGCGATCCTTACTGTTGATGTTCCAGCTACTGTTGATCTGGTTGTTGTAGAAACAAGCCCAGCTATCAAGGGAGCTCCTTCAACACAGACAAAGGATGCCGTTACTGATACAGGTCTTTCATTAAGAGTCCCACAGTTCATTGAACAGGGCGAAAAGATATCAGTTACAACAGCTGATGGAAAGTATTCAGGAAGAGCTTAAAAAGCTCTTTTTTCTAATATGAATAAAGTCGTACTGATTACCGGAGCAGCAGGAGGAATAGGCAGTGCCATAGCCTTAAAACTCGCTCAAAGCGGCTATGACGTTGTTTTGAACTACCTGAGTTCTGAAACAAAAGCTCTGGAATTAAAGGAAAAGATCATCGAAGAATATAAAGTGAGATGTTTGGCTATCAAGGCAGATGTCTCTAAAGAAGATGAAGTAGAAGCGATGTTTTCTTTGATTGAAAAAGAACTTGGCGGAGTTGATATCCTCATCAATAATGCCGGAATCGATCATCCTGATATGTTCTATCGTAAAAATGCTGAGGATTTCCGTAAGATCTTAGATGTGAATGTTGTAGGAGCATATAACTGTGCCAATGAAGCCTATAAGCATATGAAAGAAAAGGAATATGGAAGGATCATCAATATAGCTTCAACCAATGGAATAAACACCTATTATCCGATGTGCTTTGATTATGATGCATCAAAAGCCGCATTAATATCACTTACTCATAATCTTGCTATACAATTTTCACCATATGTGAATGTAAATGCGATTGCTCCGGGATTTATCGGAACAGAAAAAGAACTTGAGGGCTATGATGAGGAATTCCTGAAACAGGAGAGCGAAAAGATATTGGTTAAAAGATATGGAAGACCAGATGAAGTTGCGTCATTAGTAAAATTCCTGATTTCTGATGAGGCTGATTTTATCAACAACAGTATCATCCGTATCGATGGTGGACAGGCAGGAAGCTGTTAGAATTTAATTCAGAATATATGAAGATAAGATCGGAGGTTAAAACTTCGGTCTTTTTTATTAGGCATAAATTATGGTTAGTTATTGCTAACCATATAATAAAAATGTACAATATGAGTTAGTAAAAACTAACTGGAGGATCTTATGTTTCTGGAACTGAAGAATATACATAAAAGCTATGGTGAGAAGGATTATAAAGTAGAAGTTCTGAAAGGAATAGATCTGAGCGTTGAAAAAGGTGAATTTGTGGTTTTGCTTGGTCCATCAGGATCGGGCAAATCAACTTTATTAAATATAATAGGTGGAATCGATGAAGCTGATGAAGGACAGATAATCGTAGAAGGAAAAGTTTTAGAGGACATGTCTAAGGCACAGATGACCCGATACAGAAGAGAACATCTGGGCTATATCTTTCAGATGTACAATCTGATCCCAAACCTGACAGTAAGAGAGAATATTGAAACGGGTGCTTTCTTAAGCAAGAATCCACTTGATATCGATAGCTTAATAAATGTACTTGGACTGAAGGACCACCAGAATAAATTGCCTAATCAGCTTTCCGGTGGACAGCAGCAGCGTACTTCGATCGGAAGAGCTATCGTCAAGAATCCGAGTATCCTTTTATGTGATGAGCCGACCGGTGCCTTGGATTATGCTACTTCCAAGGAAATCATGAAACTGATCGAAACAGTCAACCAGACGTATTATACGACTATCATCATGGTTACTCATAATGATGCCTTCAAGGATATGGCGGATAGAGTTATCAGACTTCGTGATGGTCAGGTAAGAAAGAATTATCTGAATCAGACAAAGATCAAAGCGGAAGATCTGGAGTGGTAAGATGAAGAATCCGCTTAATAAAAGATTTATTCGGGAACTTAAAGAAGAGGCAGGAAAGTATCTGGTCATATTTATCCTGATGGCTTTTTCGATTGCTTTGACTGCCGGATATATCGTTGCGGATGGATCGATGATCAAGGCATATAATGACAGTTTTGAAAAATTTAATATTGAAGACGGAAACTTTACTGCCAAGAAGAAACTGAACCTTTCGCAAAAGAATCTGATTGAAGGTTATGGAATAAAGATATATGAAAATTTCTATGCAACACTAAAGGACGGCCAAAAGAAGACATATAGAATCTTTAAGAACAGAAGTGAAGTAAATAGGATTGATGTCTTGGAAGGAAGACTTCCTGAATCAGTAAACGAAATAGTCCTTGATCGAGCTTTCTGTGACAATAATAATCTCAAGATAGGTGATACCATCAGGATTTCTGATAATGATTATGTTCTTACCGGAGCAGTAGCTCTCTCGGATTATTCAACAATGTTTGAAGATAATTCAGACATGATGTTTGATGCGGTACATTTTACGGTTGGTGTTGTGACAGATGAATGTTTTGAATCTTTCAAGAATCTGAGCTATAACTATGCCTTCAAATATAATGAAGCACCAGCGAATGAAATAGACGAAAAGAATAAGGCAGATGAACTTTCTAAGAAGATAGGAAATGAGATCGTACTTGAATCTTTTACTCCTCGTTATCTTAATCGGGCGATCAATTTTACCGGTGAAGATATGAGCTCGGATAAGGGTATGATGGAGATCCTGTTCTATATGATCATTGTGATCATGGGTTTTGTTTTTGCGGTAACCATTACCAATACGATCCAGAAAGAGATGACCGTAATAGGTACCTTACTGGCAAGTGGTTACAGCAGAAAGGAACTGATTATTCATTACATGACGATGCCACTGATCGTAACGATCATCTCAGCGATAATCGGTAATATCTTAGGTTATACCTTATTAAAAAACTATATAGTGGCATTGTATTACCGTTCGTATTCCTTACCATCTTATACAACAATATGGTCAACAGAAGGTTTTATTAAGACAACGATAATACCAATCCTGATGATGATCGTTATCAACTTCTCGATTCTTAGTTATAAGCTGAACATGCCGATAATGAATTTTCTGAGAAGACAGACATCTTCTTCCAACAAGAAGAGGGCTTTCCCTTTAAGCAGGCGCATACCTTTTATCGATCGTTATCGCCTGAGGATCTTCTTTAAAAATATTCCATCTTATCTGGTAATGCTTATAGGAATACTGTTTGCGAATCTGCTGATCCTGTTTGGACTGGATTTCCCATACATCATTGATCAGTTTGAAAAGGAAATGATCAGTAACCCTATCGCCCCATATATAACGATGCTGAACATGCCTGAAAGCATGAAAAGAGATAATCATAAACTGGAAACCGGTATTGAAATGTTGGAGTTCTATAATTCCGTTCAGACAGAAAATGAAGATGCCGAAAAGATATCAGCCTATACACTTAAATCACTTCCTGATCCGGATATTGATTATAAGGGAGAACAGGTCACGATCTATGGAATTGAGAAGGATTCCGATTATGTAAAACTGGATTTCTCGAACCATCAGGTCTATGTATCAAGTGCATATGCTGACAAGTTCAATTATGAAAAAGGTGATCATATCGTTCTGAAAGAAGAATATGAAGATAAGTATTATGAATTTGAAATAGATGGTTCATACGACTATATGGGGTCCTTATGTATCTTCATGTCCAGAGAAGATCTTAATAAGACCTTTGATATGGACAAGGATACTTTTGTCGGTTATTTATCCAAGACAAGAATAGATGATATAGATGACAAATATATAGGTACTGTCGTTGATCAGGATGCACTCACAAAAGTATCGAGACAGCTCAAGCTATCGTTTGGGGGAATGATGGATATGGTTGTTGTGTTTGCGGTAGTGATCTATGTTGTGTTGATTTATATACTATCGAAAATGATGATCGATGCCAGTGCCCAATCTATCTCCATGAGTAAGATCATGGGTTACAGCAATGGAGAAATCGCATCATTGTATATCATGACAACGACGATTGTGTTTGTCTTACTGCTGGTGGGCTCACTTCCGCTTGAAATAGAAAGTTTAAAATATATCTTCAGGATCATGATGACCAGTAAGATGTCGGGATGGTTTCCTTTAACAGTGGGTACCAATATCATAACAAAAACAATTATCATAGCTATTTCCAGCTATGCAGTTACCAGTATGTTTGAACTGATAAGAGTTGCTAAGATCCCAATGGATCAGGCTTTGAAGAATGTGGAGTGATGAATATGAAAAAGATAGAGATAATACTGATAATGTTACTGATGCTGTGTGGATGTAATACCAAGAAGGAAGAAACAGTAACAGAAGTGGTCGATGTAAAAGAAACGATCAGTGAAACAAAAGAAAGAAACACGATATCACATATATCTGAAGATAAGAAAGAGACAGTATATGTAACTGCTGATCCCTATGGTAGCCCAAAGAAGACAGAAGTAGAAGTCATACTCAAGGCAACCGATACCGATACAATAGAGGATATCAGCGATCTCAAGGATATCCGCAATACCGGAGAAGATGAAAAGTTTACGATTGAAGGAAATGTCATAAGTTTTGAAAACAAGGGAAATGATATACATTACAAAGGAACAAGTGACAAACAGTTACCAGTCATTCTTAATATCAGTTACTATCTGAATGGCAATGAGATCTCAGCAGATGAACTTAAAGGTAAATCAGGAGATCTTGAGATCAGATTTGATTATCGCAATAACAGCAGAAGATTTGTGAATGGTCTGGAACTGATCGATCCATTTGCCGCGTTTAGCATTGTGATGTTAGATAATGATATCTTTCAGGATGTGGAAATAGAAAATGGCAAGCTGATCGAATATGGGGATGTCAAGGCAGCAGTTATAATGAGTCTGCCAGGACTTGAATCTGCACTAAATCTGAAAAACTATAAACTTACAGAAGATATTGAACTCAAAGACTATGGAGTGATCAAAGCAAAGGTAAATGATTTTGCCTTGGATTATACAGCTACCATCCTTTCCAATGGCATCTTTAAGGAAATAGAAGATGAAGATCTCAAGGATATTGATGAGTTTGTGAATGACTCAAAAGATTTTGAATCTGATTCCAAGGAACTGACAGATAATACCGCAAAGCTCTACGATGCCTCTACCGAGTTAAGATCTGCCTTAAAGCAGTATACCGGTGGTGTCAGCAGCATTGATTCATATCTTGGTCAATCTGTAGATGCACTAAACCAGTATTCGGAAGCAGTAAAGGGATTGAAACAGTTTCCTCAGGTCATCGAAGTCATAAATAGGATCGTGAATGAAAAAGAAGCTGCATTGACAAAAATCACAAATCTTATTGATAGTACAGAGTTGAGCGAAGAAGATAAGATAAAAGAAAAAGAAATCTTTTCAGAATACCTGAACAAGATAGATACCGATATCGATAATGCAAAGCTGGAAGATAAGGAAAAAGCACTATTAGATGAAGATGCCAATAATCTAATCACGGTCTATATGACCGATATAAAATTCCGTAATTATCTGGGAATGCTAGAGAATGGTGCTACAGCTTTGAATGAAGGTTTACAGAAAATCAAAGAAGGATCAGCAACTCTATCAGCAAACAACAAGACTGTTAATGACGGTCTTGATACACTTGTGGATGCTGCCAAGGAATTTGATGATGGCATGAATGATTTTGTTGAAAATGATCTTAATGATCTGCTTGAACTGTCAGGTAGTCCGCTTAAAAATGTTGTTGATCGAATCAGAGGATTAAGAAAACTTGATAATGAGTATAGTTGCTATACCGGCCTGATGGAAGGCAAGAAGGGAAGCACTACCTTCATTATTGAAACAGCAGAGATTAAATAGCTTTATTGCTTATTTTAGATAGTGCCAGCATGATTGAAAGTTTGCCATATTCAAAAGACAGTCCACCTTGCATATAGAGGGTATATGGTTCAACTACTGGTGCATCAGCACTTAATTCGATCGTACTGCCCTGGGTAAAGGCACCACAGGCCATTACTTCATCAAAAGGATAGCCTGGCATCGGTGCCGGAAGGACCTTTACAAAGGAATCAACCGGGGAAGATTCCTGGAGACCCTGAGTAAATGCCACAAGGGAATCCTTATCACCTAATTCTACAGTCTGAATAATGTCGCTCCTTGTTTCATCATAGCGGGGAGAGACATTTTTATATCCCAGCTTTTCTAGCATATAGGAAGCATAGACTGCTGTTTTAAGAGCCTGTTTTACAGCATTAGGAGCCATAAAGAGTCCTTTGAAGAAAGAATTGTTCTGATTGAAGTTTGCGCCAAGTTCTTTTCCAATACCTGGTGCAGTAAGTCTATCAGCTACCATAGCTATCAGATCACTGTTTCCGGCAACATATCCGCCCGTAGAGGCTATTCCTCCACCAAGGTTTTTCATTAATGAACCAACGACAATATCTGCCCCAACATGTCCCGGTTCTTTTTCTTCCACAAGTTCACCATAACAGTTATCAACCATGATGATGACATCTTTATTTATTTCTCTGATCTTTTTAATAAGATCTTCAATTTGAGATATCGATAAAGAAAGACGGGAAGAGTAACCTCTGGAGCGTTGTATCTCGACAAGTTTTACATCGTTTCTTTTGAGTCTTTCTATAATTCCGTCAGTATCGAATTCATTATTGATGAGATCGAACTGTTCATATTTGACACCATTGGCTTTTAAAGATTGTGATGAATCACCACACAGACCGATCATTTCCTGTAAGGAATCATAAGGAGTTCCGGTTAAAGAGATCATAGTATCGCCATGTTTTAATAAGGCTGAAAAAGTTAGGTATAAGGCATTTGTGCCAGACATGATCTGTGGTCTGACCAAGGCATCTTCCTGTCCCAGTACCTGAGCAAAGATCTTTTCGAGTTTGTCTCTGCCGGTATCGTAATTGCCATAACCGTTGATGTCAGCAAAATCGGTATATGATACCTTATTTTCAATAAAGGCAGATAAGATGCGGTTGGAATTGATGAGACATATCTCATCTATTTTTTTATATATATCCTTAAGATCTGTCTCTGATTGGATAGAGAGTTTCTTAATGTTTGGATCGATCTGGTCTAGAATCATGCTTCACTCCTCAAATAACAACTAAACATTATATTATTATGTTCATTATTTCAAGAAAAGGTATCAGATTATTAGAAAGTTAGGATAAACAAACTATAGTTAATATGCTAAAATGTGAAAAGAATAACAATAAGAAATAAAAGGAGATTTGTGAAATGAGCAGGTTAAGCATTGTTACTAAAAACAACGCAGAACAGACTGTCGAAGAGCTCTATAAAGATCTCGAAAGACGTGTTACAGCATCACAGCCTGGTCTGTGTCCAGTTGATCTGGCAGCATCATTTCTGCATTTCTGCCACGCACAATCTTGTGGCAAATGTATTCCATGTCGCGTAGGATTGGGACAGTTAGAGACACTGATCAATCAGGTACTTGATGGAACAGCAGATATGAAGACTCTGGATGTGATTGAAAAGACAGCAGAGAGTATCTATTATTCAGCTGACTGTGCGATTGGTTCAGAAGCAGCCCTGATGGTACTAAAAGGAGTCAGAGGTTTCCGTGATGATTATGTTGAACATATTGTACACGGTCGCTGTTCCGCAAAACAGAATCAGCCTGTACCATGTGTTGCTCAATGTCCAGCCCATGTTGATATACCTGGTTATATAGCACTGATCCATGAGGGAAGATATGCTGATGCGGTAAAACTGATCCGTAAGGATAATCCGCTTCCTGCTGTATGTGGCATGATCTGTGAACATCCTTGTGAAGTCAGATGTCGTCGTACAATGGTCGATGATCCAATCAATATTCGTGGTCTGAAGCGTTATGCAGTTGAACACGAAGGTAAGGTTGAAGCACCAAAGAGAATGGAAGCAACAGGCAAGAAGGTTGCAGTCATTGGTGGTGGTCCTGGTGGACTTTCAGCTGCTTACTATCTGAGTATCATGGGTCATGATGTCACAGTATATGAACAGCGTAAACAGCTTGGCGGTATGCTTAGATATGGTATCCCGGCATATCGTTTACCAAGAGAAATACTTGATAAGGAAATTGAAGATCTCAAGCTTTCCGGTTTCAAGGCAATTACAGATGTTTCAGTCGGTAAGGATATTTCCTTACAGGAACTGCGTGATAAATATGATGCCTTATTTGTAGCGATCGGTGCTCATACCGATCAGAAACTGGGTATTGAAGGAGAAGATGGCGAAGGAGTCATTTCAGCAGTAGAAATGCTCAGAGCGATCGGTGATAATAATTATCCTGATTTCACCGGATTAGATATCGTCGTTATCGGTGGTGGTAATGTCGCAATGGATGTAGCCCGTTCTGCGATCCGCTGTAATGCCAAGAGTGTCAATATAGCTTACAGACGTCGTAAAGTCGATATGACCGCTTTACCAGAAGAAGTAGAAGGTGCTATCGCTGATGGTTGTGAGATTCTGGAAATGGATGCACCATTAAAGATCGAAAAGGATGAAAACGGTAAGGTTTCAGCTTTGTGGATTCAGCCACAGATCGCTGGTGCGATCAAGGGTGGCAGACCTACTCCTGTAGCCGCCAAGAGCGATCCGATCAGAATACCATGTGATAGAGTACTGGTTGCGATCGGTCAGGGTATTGATTCGCAAAAGTTTGGTGAATTTGGTTTGCCAGTACAAAGAGGAAGGATCTCTGCTTTCGATACTTCAGATATCAAGGGTGCTGATGGTATCTTTGCGGGTGGTGACTGTGTTACCGGTCCTGCTACGGTTATCCGTGCTGTTGCGGCTGGTAAGGTTGCAGCTGCCAATATCGATGAATATCTGGGCTTCTATCATGAGATAGAAACTGATATCGAATTCCCGGGAATCCGTTTTGATGATCATAAGCCATTAGGACGTATCAATATGAAGGAACGTCCGGCAGCTGAAAGAAAACATGACTTCAAGCTGATGGAATGCCCAATGAGTGATGAAGAAGCTTGCCAGGAATCAGGCAGATGTCTGCATTGTGATCACTTCGGCTATGGAATCTTTAAAGGAGGCAGAGTCGCAAAATGGTAAACGTAACGATTGATGGAAAAACTATACAGGTAGAAGAAAAGACAACGATCCTCGATGCTGCCAAGAAAGCCGGTATTCAGATCCCGACATTATGTTTCATGAAGGATATAAACGAGATCGGTGCATGTCGAGTTTGTGTTGTTGAAGTAGAAGGTTATGACAGACTGTTTACAGCCTGCAATAATACCGTTAAGGATGGCATGGTCATTCATACCAATTCCAAAAAGGCCAGAGATGCCAGAAAGATCAATGTTGAACTGATTCTCTCACAACATAATACAAATTGTGCAATCTGTGTCAGAAGTGGTAACTGTGCTTTACAGAAGGTCGCAAATGATCTCAACATCCTCAACATTCCTTATGAAAAGAAACTGCCTAAAGAAAAAGGATCAAAAGCTTTCCCACTGATCCGTGACTATGATAAATGTATCAAATGTATGCGTTGTATCCAGGTCTGTGACAAGATCCAGAATTCCAATATCTGGGATGTCGTAAACTCAGGTGCGCAAACTACCGTTGATGTAAGTGATGTCTATTCATTAGAAGATTCAAAATGTGCCCTCTGTGGGCAATGTATAACCCACTGTCCGGTTGGTGCCTTAAGAGAAAGAGATGATACTGATAAGGTCCTGGATGCCTTAGGTGATCCGGAAAAGATCGTGATCGCTCAGATCGCACCTTCAATCCGTACAGCCTGGGGTGAACCATTCGGTCTTGATCCGGATTTCGCAACAGTCAAAAGACTCTGTTCAGCTCTAAGGATCATGGGCTTCGATTATGTCTTTGATACCAACTTCTCAGCTGACCTTACAATCATGGAAGAAGCAACCGAATTCTTACACAAGGTCAAGAACGCCAAGAACGAGAAGTTCCCAATGTTCACATCTTGCTGTCCAGGTTGGGTAAGATATATCAAGGGACATTATCCGGAATTTGTCGATCAGGTATCAACATCAAAATCACCACAGCAGATGTTTGGTGCTATAGCTAAGAGTTATTATGCTGATATCCTGAAGGTCGATCCTTCAAAGATCTTCTGTGTTTCAATCATGCCATGTGTTGCCAAGAAGGCTGAATGTGCTTATCCGACAATGGTAGATGATCAGGGTGATCCGGAAGTTGATGTAGTACTTACAACAAGAGAAGTTAACAGACTGATCCGTTCTGAACATATCGTTGCAGCTGAACTGGAAGAATCTGAACTTGATATGCCATTAGGTGTAGGTTCAGGTGCCGGTAATATCTTTGGTGCTACTGGTGGTGTTATGGAAGCAGCTCTTAGAAGTGCCTATTACTTCGTCACAGGAAAGAATCCTGATCCTGATGCCTTCAAGTCAATCAGAGGTATGGAAGGTTGGAGAGAATATGAATTCGATCTGGCTGGAACACCTCTAAAGATTGCGATCGTCAATGGTTTAGGAAATGCCAATAAGCTGCTAAGTATGCTGAAACAGGGCAGAGTACAATATGACTTCGTTGAAGTTATGGCTTGTCCGGGAGGATGCGTAGGCGGTGGCGGTCAGCCAATCCATGAAGGTGAAGAATGGGCTGGAAACCGTGCTCCGGTATTATACAAACAGGATGCAGCAGATACCTTGAGATTCTCTCATGAAAACCCATCAATCAAGGCAGTCTATAAGGATTACCTGGGTGAACCAATGAGTGAACTGGCAGAACACCTGCTTCATACAGACCAGCATGGCTGGGATATGCCAAACAAATAGAATCAAAACCTGGATATAAAGTCCAGGTTTTTCTATAAAAAGGATATTAAGTTCTGAATAGAGGGTATAATAATTATTGTTTAAAGATAATTAATGAAGAAGACAAGAAACATCGTTAAAATCGACTATATCAGAATAATATCCTGCATAGGGGTACTGTTGTATCATCTGGGAATATTAAAAGGTGGATACCTTGCGGTATGTACCTTTTTTGTAGTGAGCGGATATCTTTCAGCTGTCTCTTTTCTCAAAAGAAAACAGTTCTCCTTTAAGGAGTATTATCTAAGCAGATTATTGAATATCTATCTTCCACTACTGGTCGTTACTTTTTCAACGATAGCTCTTGTTTCACTGTTTCCTGATATCGTCTGGGTCAATCTGAAAAAAGAAACCACTTCTGTCATCCTTGGCTACAATAACTACTGGCAGATTGCAGCAAATCTGGATTATTTCACCAGACATATCTCATCGCCATTCATGCATATGTGGTATATTGCCATACTGCTTCAATATGATCTGATCTTTCCATTGATCTATACCGTATTAAGAAATGCATCACGAAAAGTAAGTAAGCTCATACCGATAGCTGCTTTAGGTGTTGCGGGTATTATCAGTTTTATTGTCTTCTGTATCAGGATCGGCAATGAAGATGTGATGTTTGCCTACTACAGCAGTTTCTCAAGACTCTTCAGCTTTGTCTTTGGAGCTATGCTTGGCTTTATTCATGCCTACATAAAACCGATTGTGTTGAAAGATAAGAATATTTCAAAAATCGCTTTCAATATCTATCTGATCCTTTTGGCTATTATGTTTGTCTTTTTTGGATCAGGAAACAAGAATATCGGCTTATATATGCTTCTTACTACAATCGTAAGCATGAGATTAATTGATTATGCAGTAGTTGATAAAGAGACAAAGAGTAACATCTATGTAAAACTCTTGTCAGGCATGTCTTATGACATCTATCTTTTACAATACCCGGTGATCTTTCTGTTTCAGAACATGAAGATAACACCTTTCATCAAAGTACCATTAATGATCATCTGCATTCTGATCCTGTCATTTATTTTCTTTGAAGCACGTAGCGTTATGAAGATGAGAAAGAAAGATCCAATCAGAATTATCATGTGCATACTGATCGTTATCAGCAGTGTCTTCGGTGCCTATAAATATATAACAGCGGAAGATCATTCGGCTGAAATGAAGGATCTTGAAGAAAAACTTAATGAAAATCAGAAACTGATCGAAGAAAAAAATAAAGAGTTTCTGAATAACGAAAAAGCTGATCAGGATGAGTGGAGTCAGACTCTGCAGAACATGGAGAATGAGGAAGAAGCAGTTTCGGAAATGCTTAAGAAACTCAAGATTGTTGGTGTTGGAGACTCTATCTTGCTGGATGTCGTTGATAAGCTTTATGAGAAATTCCCTGATGGTTATTTTGACTGCAAGATCTCAAGAAGCCTTTATGCCGGAGAAGAAATACTGAGAGATCTCAAGGCAGAAGGTAAGTTAAGTAATACCTTGCTTCTGTGTCTGGCAAATAATGGTGATTATTCAACCAGTATCAATGAAGAGCTGATGAATATCGTAGAAGATCGAGATGTGTTCTGGATCAATGCCGTTGGTGCGGATGATCCGGAATTCAATGAAAGATTTGCGAAGTTTGCTGAAAATTATCCAAACCTGCATATCATTGACTGGGTAAGTGTATCTGAAGGTCATCCGGAATATTTCTATTATGACAACATTCATGTTATGGGTGAGGGCGTTGATGTCTTATCTGATACGATCTATCAGACTATCTATAATACCTATCTGAATAAATTTGCGGATGAAAAGAATACTACTATCCAGAATCATGAAAATGAACTGAAGAGCAGGATTTCATTTTATGGCAACGATCTTCTGATCAACTCTTATTCATATTTAAGCAATATCTTTGATAAGGCTATCTATAATATTGATTCAGAATATACTTATGATAGTCTTTATGAAGCTTTAAATAATGATATAAAGAATAAGACTGTTGAAGCCAATATAGTATTATTGTTTGATAAACAGGCTGATATTACGGTAGCACAATATAAGAATCTGGTCGATCTGTGTAAAGATTATGAATTATATATCTGTGATACAAGCGGCAAGGGACTGGTGTTCTATGATTCTCATGTAACCGTCATTAATTTCTATCAGCAGCTGGCCGATAACGAAGAATATCTGATGGCCGATAAGCAACATCTGAGTGATGAAGGAAATAAAGCTTTAAGCAATACTCTGGCAGACGCTTTAAGAGTACATTAGTTATAATTAAATAGAAGGAAACAATATATCATAAGGAGGACCCTATGCCTATCAATAAGAATGTCTTTTTACATGAATCAGATAAAGCAGCACTGGATGCCCTGAAGTCTATTCCAGGTTTTACTCCGATCCTTAAGGGTTTCATGAAAAGTTTTAACGACAAGGCAATGCATATCCAGAATATGTCTACTAACATCAGAATAGATGAGAGACAATTGCCTAAGTATCACGATATGCTTAAACCGATCTGTGAAAAACTGGGGATTGCGGAACCTGATCTGTATCTTACTTTGAATGTAGTACCAAATGCCTATACTTCAGGAGATGATAAACCATATATCGTCATGACTTCCGGACTATTGGAAACCATGCCGGAAGAACTGATCCCAACGGTATTGGCACATGAGTGTGGTCATATCGCCTGTCAACATGTCCTGTATCGTACGATGGGTCAGATGATATTAAATGGATCATTACTGATGTTGCTGTCGAGTGGCTTAGCTGGATTAATTTCTATTCCATTAAGAACAGCTTTTGCCTATTGGATGAGATGTTCAGAATTCTCAGCAGATAGAGCAGCTATTATGTGTGATGGCACTCCTGATAAGCTGGTTGAGATGTGCATGCGTTTTGCCGGCTTTGATAAAAATATCGAAGGCATCATGAACAAGGAAGCCTTTATCGATCAGGCAAAAGAATATCGTGAACTGATCAAGAATGATTCCGCAAACCAAGCTATGGAATTTATGATGTTCAGAAATAATTCTCATCCAATCAACGCTATTAGAGCTTTAGAGGCAATGGAATGGGCTGAAACAGATAACTTCAAAAAATCAATGGATTATTTTAAAGCTTACAGCGAAAACAGAAAACCGGATGAATTCCCAATCTCTTTCTGCGAGACAGATCTCTTAGGTAAAGACTATAAGGAAGTCATCAAAAAACTGGAAGATACTGGTCTGCAGGTAAAAGAAAACAGAATCACTGAAAAGAACAGCTATCAGATTGAAGCTGAAGTTACAGAAGTACTGATCGATGGATCAAAAGAATATAAGGATGGTGACTGGTACAAAAAGGATTCAGTAGCAGAAGTAAAATACTATCTGCCTATGACCAGAGCAGAAATAGATGCTATGCATCCGGGTCAGGTAAGAATCCCTAATTCCTCAGCTTACTATATTGGCAAAGATTATCGGGAAGTTGAAATGGAATTACTATCTGCCGGTATAGTCAACAGCAACGCTGTACCAATAAAGGATCTGGATAGTGATAAAGACATCAGATTCAATAAAGTAAATAAGATTACCATCGATGGAAATTCCAGATTTTTCAAAGATGAATATATCGATACAACAGCAGATGTAGTCTTTACATATCATACGTTAAGCGAATAAAACAAAGAAGAAACAACAGGAGGTCCGGATAATATGAAGATCTATCACTTGGCAGATCTGCATCTGGGAAAACAGATCTATGGATTATCAATGCTGGAAGATCAGAAGTACTGGATCGATCAGTTTATCAGTTATTGTGATTCTAAAAGGCCGGACGTGATCCTGTTGGCTGGTGATATTTATGATCGCGCTGCTCCAAGTTCTGCAGCGGTTGAACTGCTTGATCATCTGTTAAGCGAATTGTCTAAGAGAAAGATCGAGACAATGATCATAGCGGGTAACCACGACAGCGGACAGAGACTGAATTATGGAAAAACACTGTTTGCGAAAAACAGTATCCATATTGCCGGTAGTGTAAGTTCACCAATCGAACATATAAGACTGGAAGATGAATATGGACCAGTATGTTTTTGGTTATTGCCATATATCTTTCCTGATCAGATCAGATTATTGTTGGATGATGAAGATATAACAAACTATGATCAGGCGATGAGAAAACTGTTAGAAAAACAGGACATTGATACATCGATCAGAAATGTCCTTATTGCTCATCAGAATGTCATAGCTGATGGTAAGGAAGTAGAATTTGGCGGATCAGAAACAATAGTCGGTGGTGTCGGACAGATTGATTATTCTGTATTTAATAAATTTGATTATGTAGCCTTAGGCCATATTCATTCCAATTATCACGTTGGAAGAAATGAAGTAAGATACGCCGGTACACCACTCTGTTATCATCTTGATGAGACCAGAAGCAAAAACAAAGGATTTACCAGGATCATCCTGAAAGAAAAAGGAAACAATATAACTATCGATAACATCTCACTTGAACCACTGCATAAGATGAGATCTTTATGTGGTACAAAGCAGGAGATATATGATCTTCTGAAAGATGATGCAGGAAGAGATGAATACATTGGTATAAGAATAAATGATCAGCGTATCACACCAGAGATTGCAAGCTATCTGAGAAACCTGATTATCTCCAGAGGAAGTGTCTTACTGGAACTGATATCAACTTATACATCAAGAACAGTTGGAAGTGTCACATCAGAAAATAAGTCAGACAGATTAAAACCAATCGAAGATCTGTTTGCGGATTTTTATACTGCCCAGTATGGAAATACACCTCCAGAAGATGATGAATATGAACTTATGAGTTTTATTGGGGAACTGGTAAGAAATTCCGACAGTCATGATCAGCTGGATCCAAAACTGATAGAGAAGACATTACAGAAAGCTGAAAGGATCAAAGGTAGTAAACAATGAGACCACTGTTACTGGAAATGAGTGCCTTTGGCTCATACAAAGAAAAGACACAGATCGATTTCAGCAAATTCGGAAATGGCATTTTTGTTATTACAGGAGATACCGGTGCGGGAAAGACAACGATCTTTGATGCGGTGTGTTTTGCGCTATATGGAGTGCCAAGTGGAAGCGAAAGAAAAGCAGAGATGCTACACAGTGACTATGTTGATAAAAGTGTACCATCGATCGTTTCTTTGAACTTCGAACAGAACAACAAGATCTATAAAGTCAAAAGAGAAATATACTATCCAAAAAGCAGAGGAAAAGAAAATGCTTTTGGTGATACCAAATATAAAGCCACTTTAATCGAAGAAGATCAGAGCATAATCGAAGGTCCGACAAAAGTTAATGAAAGGATCACGCAGATCCTTGGAATAAATGAAAATCAGTTCAGACAGATCGTCATGTTGGCGCAGGGCGACTTCAAGAAATTCCTTAAATCTGACAGTGATGAAAAAAGTCGGATCCTGGGTAAACTGTTTGATGATTCAAGTTATATCCGTTATGCAGAGATTCTTAGTGGCGCCAGAAATGTTTTGGCAAAACAAAGAAAAGCCAGTGTTGAACTGATTGATAATACAATGAATAATCACTTCCAATTCGATGAAGAAAAAGAAGGATTCAGTTCCGAGATGTTTTTGAGTGGCAATCCTGATCTATTGAAGGAACTTGAACGACTCATCGAAACAGAAACAAGAGAATATGATATTCAACAGAAACAAGAAGAAACAGAAAATGAAAAACTGAGTAATCTCAATAAAGAATCAGCTCTGATAACTGCACAGAATAGTGAGCTCGATGAATTTGAAAATAAGAAGAAGCACTATCAATTACTAAAGGAAGAGAAACAAGACTATAAGCTACTGGAAGAAAAGACAGAGAATGTGAAAAAGATTATGAACACTGTCTTGCCTGCTAAAGAAAAACGAGACGAAGCAAAGAAACAGTTGGAAGATCTTTTAACTAATATTGATAAACTTCATGCACAACTACAAGAAAAGAAACAGGAAAAAGAGAAATGTGAAGCTGATATCACAAAAGACAAAGAAAGCAGAAAAAAGATCGATGATCTGACAAAACAGATCCAATCTTTAAGTGACTCACTTGATCTATACAAAGATCTTAAACAGATAAGTGAAAGCATCGACACAAGGAAAGAAGAGCTGAATAAAAACAAAGAATTACTTAAAGATAACGAAAAAGATCTTTTAGATATTGAAAAAAAGATTGAAAGTGAAAAAGAAGAAGCCGAGAAATTAAAAGATTCAATATCCAAGAAGAATGAAGCTGAAATAAAACTTAAGACAGCTAAAACTAAGTATGAGGATCTTAATGGTGAAAATGGTATCGCAGAAAGAATAAGAAAGATCAAAGAAAAAGAAGTACTTCTTTTTACTGAAAAGAAGAATTTAGATGATGCCAGTAAAGATGCAATAAATGCTGAAAATGAATATGGACAGATGTATCGAAGATACATTGCAGCTCAATCAGCAATAATAGCCGAAGAACTCAAAGATAAAATCGAAAAAGAAAATGAAGCTCTATGTCCGGTGTGTGGAACTCATCTGTTAAAAGAAGATGAAATTCATTTCGCCAAGAAATCAGAAGATGTACCTAATGAAAAACAGGTTGATGATCTCAAGGATGCATTTGAAGAAAAAGAAAAGAACAGAAGAGCCATTCAGGATAAAGTAAAAGCTTATGAAATCTCAATAGAAAACGAGAAGAAAGAAAGTATAAATCTTGCGAAAAAACTTTTTGATGATGTTGAATGGGAAGATCTTAAAAAGGATGAATATCTTGAAGGAAAGATCAACGAAAACAAGAAAGTGATCGACGAACTTAAAGAAACTGTTGAAAAAGAAAATAATAATTCTATTCGTCACGAAGAGCTTTTAAAAGATATTGAGAAAGATAACGAAAGACATAAGAAACTTTCTGAAACAAAACAGACACTTGCTGTATCGATCAGTAAAGATAACGAAGAACTGTTGAAACAGGAAACTGATAGAAAAAATCTTAAGTCAAAACTTAAATATGAAAGTATTGATGAAGTAAATGAAGTGATCAGCAAACTTGATCAGCAGAAAACTCAAGCACTAGAACTGATCAGGATTCATGAAGAAAACAATAAAGCAATTCAAGAGAGTTTCAATAAGATAAACGGATCATTTGAAACTGAGAAAGCTAAAGAGGGTGCATACCAGAACAGATATAAGGAAACTGTAAGTCTATTTGATAATGTATTGAAGCAGACTGGATTTATTTCGGCTGATAAAGTTAATGAAATAATGAAGGACATAACTGATCCGGAAAACTGGTTAATAGAAAATGAAAAGAAACTGAACGAATACAGAATTGATCTAAAAGCAACCGAAGATAGAATAAATGAACTTAAGCAGAAGACACAAGGTCTGATCAGAAAAGACCCTGGTGAGATTCAAAAGAAAATTGCTGAACAGAAAACGAGGATAGTAGAACTAAATGACAAGAAACTACAGATCAACAGAATGTTGAGTAATCACCAGAATGTATATGAGACGGTAAAGAAAGAAAAGAAGAAACTTTCGGAAAGTGATAATGCCTGGAATATGATTGATAAGCTCGCATCGCTTGCCGCAGGAGAAAACAGTGAGGGTGGTAAGCTGTCTTTCAACAGATATGTATTGGGCGCCAGTTTCAAAGAGATCCTGGAGAGAGCGAATGTCTGGCTGGACATGATCACAGGTGGCGACTATCAGTTTGAACATCGAGTTGAAAACAGAAGAGCTAATTCCGTAGCCGGATTATCTATTGATGTATTAGATACTTACACCGGAAAGAAAAGAGATTCAGCAACTCTTTCAGGTGGTGAATCATTTGTGGCTTCACTAGCTCTGGCTTTTGGTCTGTCTGATGTGGTACAGGCTCATGCCGGAGGAAATGCGCTTGATACATTATTCATCGATGAAGGCTTTGGAAGTCTCGATGATGAGATCATCGATAAGACGATCGATGTATTGAAGATACTGTCTAAGGATCAGAATCATCTGATAGGAATTATTTCTCATATCGACAAGATCGATGAAAGTGAATTCCCTAAGATTGTTGTAAAGACCGGAAGTAATGGAAGCAATGTAAAGATCCTGGTGTAGGATGGCGTAATTATCTGCCTGTATATCAGTTAAAATTATAGTAACAAGAGAAATATGTCCAAGACGACCGTAATAGTACCTGGCTATGCCAGAAATGAGATCATGAAAAGCTATCTGCAGGATGATAGACCTTTTTTTGGTAAAGAGATCGTCTCGCTTGGTTCCTATAAGAGTTCCCTGGTAAACAAGGAAACAGATCAGGAAGAAGAGATCACAAGACTCTATTCAACAATCAGGGAACATATCAGTACAGATAATACCTACTATGGACAGCTGAGATTTCCAACTTTCTTTAATTACTTCTATGACTTTGCTTTATTGCTTGCCAGACAAGGGATCAGCAAGGATGATCTTCCTGAAAACAATAAAGATGAAATAGATAAGAAAGAGATCCTTTCATATCTGCTTGATCAGGATCTTTCCGCAAAACTGAGTCGCAAAGCATTCGATGAGATAAGTGATGCTTCAGATATCGAGATCTATGATTTCTTTTATCCGGATTATTCTGATAAAAAAGATCTGAACGATCTG
>CAMNFQ010000018.1 GCA_946537295.1 uncultured Bacillota bacterium | reverse complement strand
AGAGTTCCACCCAGATTCAGGCGACTGAGTTTCGTCGCCTGAATACTGATTAAATGATCCTGAATTGAAATTCATTCCGCCCATGCCGTGCATTCCTCCGCCGCCCATCATATCAGGTGGGATCTCGTCGACTTCGCTGCCATTGACGATCAGAGTACCACCGTTGAATTCAGAGCCAAGTTCGGCATCGAAAGTATTCTGACCACTTACATCGACTGTACCATCATTAATGATGATATAGCCATTTGAATCTACGCCATCAGTGTCACCCTGGCCCATTACGATCTTGGTATAGCCACCGTTGAACTCAATTGTTGCGGTGTAAGTATCAACAGTTTGAGAAGCGTTGATTCCATCATCATTGGCTGTGATTGATATATTTCCACCGTTGATGACTACATATGTAGCTTCGATTCCTTCATGAGCATTGATCACGATATTTCCATCATTGATGGTGATCTTACTGTCAGCATGGATACCATCATCATCTGATTCGATTGTGATATCACCATTATCGATCGTAATGTCGCCATCTGTATGGATAGCATCATCCACGGTATCGATATTGAATGTACCACCTGAGATATTGATTTCACCATCTGATTTGATGCCTTTATAAGAATCAGCTGTAGTTGATTCATTTGTAACGATGTTGAAGTTACCGCCTGTAATTTCCAATAAGGAATAAGCATATATCGCATCGGCATCAGAACTGATATCGAAACTTCCTCCGGCAATATAGATATAGCCGCGATATGCATCTTCTTCATTATCAGACTTGAGTGAATCCTTGCCTGAAGAGATCTTGAAAGTTCCATCCATGATCTTCAGACAGTCTTTACCTCTCATACCCTGTCCGGCTACATCAATATTGTATGTACCGGATATGATGATCAGATCATCCTTGGAAACGATGCCATGATTATAATCGGAACCAAGATTCAATGTACCATTTCCATTAATGGTAAGATCAGCCTTGGAATAGATCAGAGCATCAACTTCATTATCATCGATCTGGGTATATACTGATGAATCTGAGATTGTATTGTTTGTGCCATCAGCTAGAGTGATCGTGATCTCATCACCTTCTACAATATATATTCCCGCAAAATCACCTGATTGGATCGTTACATTATTTAAGACAAGTTGTACATCTTCCTTGTCACTGACTTCAACGATAATGCTGCCACTCAGGTTTCCTTCTAAGATATAAGTTCCACCTTTTGTGATCTTTACATCTTCATCGCCTAAGGATATATAGGTCGAACCATTCAGTGAATAGCTTGCATCCTGATCAGTTTCGCTGAAACTAAGGTTATAGGCATCCTCAGATGCCTCGGAATTACTTTTAGTGTTCTCTGATATGACTGTGTTGCATCCACAAAGCATCAGCAGTCCTATCAGTAATATTATCAGTTTCTTCATTAGAGCTCCTCTCTATTTGTTGCAGGTCTTCCACACATGATCTCAAGATTACCGTTTCTGGTTCTTAATTCATCAATCATCTGCTTCATCTGTCTGATATCCTTCATTCTGATCTGATAGTCTATTCTAAACAGAGATCCGAGTGTCAGTGTCTTGATTGAATCGATTTCATATGAGCTGGTATATTTGCCAAGTACTTCATTGAATGCTTCATCATAGTTCAATGATTCTGGAATAGTGATCTTGAGGTATCTGTTCTTATCTGATTCCTGACCGAAATTGCTTAAATTAAGAGCAAGTAAGACAATTGATAGCAAGATAGTAAACACACCAGCTAAAGCAACATATCCTGTACCACAGATGATACCGATCGTCATGGCAATAAATACGGCAACCAGTTCCTTGGCATTACCCTTAACAGAACGGAATCTGATTAAAGCAAATGAACCGGCTACTGATAATCCTACGCCGATGTTGTCATTTACCAGCATGATTACTACTGTTTCAACTGCAGGTATGAGTACCAGTGCTGAAATAAATGATTTGGTATAGGTATTCTTCCTCATGAATGCGATAGCTAAGATCAGACCCATGATCATGCTGGAAACGATTGCCAGCATGAATTGTCCAAGGGTCAATGAACCTGTAAATATTGTTCCAAAAATGTTTGTCATAGTCTTATTCTCCTCTTATTTCTTTCATAAACGCTGTACCTACCTTTGAGAAACCTCTTGGATAGGCTTTTACTTCATCCAACAAGGAAGTCAGCCACAATGGCATCGCATCCTTGACTTTAAGTTCCATTACGATCTTATCGGTAACCTTTTTATCCTTATCTGATTCATTTAAGGAAAGATCTTTCATCCGATAAGAGATATCTGAATCAAACGTTACCCGAAGTGATTCATCATCTTTTCCGCTGTAGGAATGTCTCTTACAGCCGATATAGACAGCCGGTCTTAATTTGCCATAATAGTTCAAGGCATAACGGATCTCGTTTCCTACCTGTCTGTCCTTGAAGTCGGCCTTTTCGATGTTGTTCATGAGATCGGCATATCTGGCTTTGGTCCTACGCTTATAGACCATTCCATCCAGCTTCTTCTTCAGTTCAACGAACACTTCATCATCCTGATCAGCTTTCCCATAGGATCTGACTCTCAGCTTTTCTTTATACTCAGGTTTTTCGATCGAACGCCTGATCAGTTCAAACTTATCAGTGTCATAGTAGAGACTTCTGATCGATGTCTCGAAGTATTTATCAGGAACGACATGATCCATAAGTTTTTCTTTTAGTTCCTGGTACTGTTTCTGATCGAGCAGATATTTCTTTTCAATCCTTTGAAATGTTTCCATCTTCCGGCCTCCTTTTTATGACTTAATCATATTTTTTGAATGTGAATTCAATCTGAACTGAACCTGAAATGAAAATGAATAAAAAAGGCTCTGTTTCCAGAGCCGTTGTATTCAGTTATTGATGTATATTAGACAAATTCGGTATCGATATTGATCTCTATTTCCTTATCAGGATAAAGTGAAGAAAGATATGTTACAAAATCCTTATAGATCACTTCATAATCACCTTCATAGTCCACAACAAGATCACAATACAGTTTATTGGTCTTAGGATCAGAATAGACTGCATGATAAGACTTTATGTGTGGCTGTTTCTGAATGAAACCGGCGATCTGCTTACGCAGTTTTCTTGATTCCTCAGAATCATTATCGACGGCATAGATACCAAAGACCATTGCGACCTTATATTCCTGATATAGCTTTATCTGTAAAGGCCTTAAGAAATCATAGATATCACCTACTGACTTGTTATGGTCGATCTCAACATTGACTGAACCGGTATAGGCATCAGGACCATAGTTATGTAAGACCATATCGACTGCATTGATGATACCGTCCGTGTCACGTATCTCCTTATACAATGATTTGACCAGTTCCTTGTCACCGGGTCTGCCAAGCAGTTCTGAAATTGTATCTTTCAGAATCTCATAGCCTGCCTTGATGATCAGATAAGAGGTAAAGACACCGGCATAGGCATCGATGGATCTTCCTGTTAACAGATAGAATAATGAGGCACCGATCGTGACCAGTGAAACAAATGAATCATTACGACAGTCAACCCCAACAGCTTCTAACGCTGAAGAATCAACTTTTTTGCCCATTTTGATCGTATAAACACCAAGAGCAAATTTAATAATAGCCGATACCATTACAACCGCCAGAGAAACATAGGAGATACTCAGCTCTTCCGGATTAAAGATCAGTTTGATGGAACTTGTCAGCATCTCCCATCCACCTACCAGGATGAACAGAGAAATGATCAGACTGGTGAGATATTCGATCCTGCCATAGCCGAAAGGATGATCAGCATCAGGTCTTTTATTGGCAAGTTTTGTCCCAATCAGTGTCAATGTGGATGATAAGGCATCGGTTGCGTTGTTGACACCTTCTGATATGATCGCAATTGAAGAAGCCAGCAGACCAACGATGATCTTCATGATCGCTACAAACAGATTGACGATGATATTAAGCAAGGAAGTAGCTGATACTACTCCTTCACGGGTATTTTTATCCAATTTAAAAATCTTATAGATAAGTTCCATATATTCAATTACCTTTGTCTAATATTATAATACCCTGCTTTCAAGCAGGGTATTGAATTGCCTTTTAGGCTTTCCAGAGTGAATGCAGGTTACAATAAGCGTAAACTGATAGCACTTCATCTCCTTCGCATAAAGCGAAGCAGGCTTTTGGTGGATCATTAGGTTTTAAGGCCTTACGCTGATTGCCTTGTTTGGTTTGAATTGCGATCCATTGAATATAGTGTTCTTCAGTCATTGGATGTTCAACAGATCCGACTGTAACATATACCATGTTGTCTTTGACTTCATATACCGGTACATGTTTTTCTGCAGCACCATCGCTTGTGCCTGGAACGATCTCTTCCATGGCTTCACCACAGCACATGATAGGGCAGCCCTTCTTTTCAACGATCGCAACCATCTGGCCGCAACGTTTGCAACGATAGAATTTCATTTCCATTATTATTACTCCTTTTCAATATATAGTCCCATAAAACTGTGTTTTATGATAGAACCCCATTCCTGTTTTTATATAATTCTTCAAATTCCTTTACCGGCAAAGGCTTGGCGAAATAGTAACCCTGAAAACGATCACAACCTAATGAGATCATCCTGTCGAGCTGTTTTCTGGTCTCGACCCCTTCTGTAATGACATCCATATCAAGACGATCCGACATGGCGATGACACTGCCAAGAATACTTTCAGATTTCTTATCATTTTCTGTCTGATTTAGAAATTCCTTATCGATCTTTAGGGTATCCGCATCAATATCCTTAAGCAGACTAAGCGATGAATAACCCTTGCCAAAATCATCGATCTCGATCTCAAAGCCTTCTGAATGAAGACGATTTACCAGTGAGAGCTGTTTCATGGCATCATTCATCATCATTGTCTCAGTTATTTCCAGTTTCAGCTTGCTTTTATCGATCTCATATTTCTTTACAAGTGAATCAAACACTTCATAGACATCCACATAGAAGAAATCTTTCGGTGAGATATTTACCGATATATAAAGATCCTTCAGATCGCTGTTTTTCCATTCACATAGTTTTTTGGCAGCTTCTTCCCAGACGTAGAGATCCAGTTTTGAGATCAGTTCTGTTTTTTCCATCACTTCAATAAAATCGACTGGTGGAACAATCTGTCCATCTTCCCTGACCCATCTGGCCAAAGCTTCTGCGCCAATGATCGTACCGTCCTTCATGACCTGAGGTTGCAGATAGATCTGAAACTCCTTATGTCTGATCGCTTTTTCGCATTCATCTTCCACAAGCTGCTCATGAACCATCTTATCCATCATTGTTTCATCAAAGACGACCTTCTGTTTTGCACTGTTATCAGAAAGTGATGATAAAGCAATCATGGCCCGATCACACATTGATGAGACCGGCAGATCCTTGTTTGTAACATTAAAGATACCAAGTCTGATATGCAGATGAAATGGTGAATCCTTGGTAAGATTCGTATCGTTGATCTCCGTAAGATCGAATCTTTCATCAAGGTTGTCGCTATGTACCAGTGCCGCAAAACGATCTCCTCTTAATCTGGCACAGACTTCATTATCTGAAAGTTTTGATCTGATCAGTTGAGCCATTCTGATCAGGATCTCATTTCCTTTATTACGGCCAAAGATGTCATTGACCATCTTGAATCTGACGATGTTGTAGACAACAACAGACCACTTGCCATCAGGTTCAGCATTGATAGCTCTTCTTGCCATTTTATAGAAGCCATCCCAGTTATATATGTCAGTAAGTGTATCAACTAAAGCACTATCAGCCTTGTTTGTTACCCCTTCGGTAGCGTTTTCTTCAATACCATCCTTAATGGTTATACATTCCATGACACAGGAACTTAAAGAATTATCACTGTTCTGTATAGCGACTGGAAGAGAAAGGATATGAAAAGTCTTGCCATCAAAGTATTCTGTCTTTTCCATCCTTTTAGTACATTGTGCTGCCATAAAACTGCTGCAGTTGGCACATCTCTTGTCAGAGCTCCACACTTCATAACAGCCCTTTTGCGGTCTTAAAACGTCATCTTCATTGAGATGAAGTTCCTGGCATTCATTCGGATCGACCAGTCTTACCAGATCATAGATGGAAAGCATCTGTTTCATCAATCCTCTGATCTCGGAAGGTCTATATACTGATTGTTTCATATTGATACAATTCTTTTCCCAATATAAGTATATCATCTTGTCTGTTTCCTTTTTCGATCCAGCTTTTTTAAAAGAACTTAATATCTCATTTACTTGTGAATAATTTCACGATATAATCTTATTTATGAGAGGGACAAGATATGGAAGAAAAAAAGAAAAATAATGCAGTTACAAAAGAGATCGATTCTCTGGTCGCTAAAGCGGTAAAAGCCCTCAGGGATTTTGAGAATTATGATCAGGAAAAGATCGATTATATTGTCGCCAAATGTTCCGTTGCCGGACTTGATAACCATGGTGTTCTTGCGAAGGAAGCCATTGAAGAAACCAAGAGAGGTATCTTTGAAGATAAGGCAACCAAGAATCTGTTTGCGTGTGAGTATGTCGTAAACAATATGCGTCATCTTAAGACTGTTGGCGTAATCTCGGAAGATCCGGTAACAGGTATCAGTGAGATCGCAGAACCTGTAGGAGTTATCTGTGGCATCACACCAGTGACTAACCCTACTTCGACTGTCATCTTCAAATCACTGATCTGTCTGAAGACCAGAAATCCGATCATTTTTGCTTTCCATCCAAGTGCACAGAATTCATCAAAAGCTGCAGCTGTCATCATGAAGAAAGTTGCGGAAGAAGCTGGAGCACCAGAAAACTGTATCCAGTGGATCGAACATCCTTCCATGGATGCAACCAGCGCTTTAATGAATCATCCTGACGTTGCGACGATCTTAGCAACCGGTGGTAACGCTATGGTCAAGGCAGCCTACAGCTGCGGCAAACCGGCAATGGGTGTTGGTGCGGGAAATGTACCTGCTTATATGCATAAATCATGTAATGTGGAACAGGCTGTAAACGATATCGTCATGTCAAAATCATTTGATAACGGTATGGTCTGTGCCTCAGAACAGTCTGTCATAATCGATGAAGATATCTATGATGAAGCGATTGAACTGTTCAAGCGTTTCAAAGTTCATTTTGTAAATAATGAAGAGAAGAAGAAACTGTCAAAATTCATGTTTGGCTATGCCTATGGTGAAAAAGGTGTTGAAAATGCCAAGCTGAATCCTGATATTGTCGGTAAGTCTCCACAATGGATCGGTGAAAATGCCGGTGTAAAAATACCTAAGGATGCTGTAATCATCGGTGCCTATTGTAAGGAAGTTGGTGAAAAAGAACCTTTATCAAGAGAAAAACTATCACCTGTTCTTGCCTTCTATAAGGTTAAAGATGAAAAAGAAGGATTTGATCTGGCTGATCAGTGTGTCAAATTCAATGGTTTAGGCCATTCAGCCGCAATACATTGTAAATCACAGGAACTGGCAGACAAGTTTGGTGACAGGATCCTGGCTATGCGTATCATCTGGAATTCACCTTCAACCTTCGGTGGCATTGGAAACATCTATAATTCCTTCTTGCCTTCAATGACGCTGGGTTGCGGATCATATGGTCATAATTCCATCGGTGGTAACGTTTCGGCAGTCAACCTGCTCAATATCAAGAAAGTCGGAAAGAGGAGAAATACCGTGCAATGGTTTAAGGTTCCACAAAAAATATATTTCGAAAGAAATTCGATCCAGTATTTACAATCATGTAAGGATCTCAACAGAGTATTCCTGGTAACTGATACTTCGATGGTCGAATTCGGCTATCTTTCAAAAATTACAGAACAGCTCAATCTGCGCAGAAACAAGGTAACTATTCAGCTGTTTTGTGATGTAGAACCAGATCCAGATATCACAACTGTTGAAAAAGGTGCCAAGATGATGGAAATCTTCAAGCCTGATGCGATCATTGCCCTGGGTGGAGGTTCCGTCATGGATGCTGCTAAAGGTATGTGGCTGTTCTATGAACATCCGGAAGTAAACTTTGACGACCTGAAGCAGAAATTCATGGATATCAGAAAGAGAGCTTTCAAATATCCTGAACTTGGCAGAAAGTCACGTCTGATCTGTATCCCTACCACTTCCGGAACCGGCAGTGAAGTTACACCGTTTGCGGTCATTTCGGATAAGGCCAACAACAAGAAATACCCTCTCACAGATTATTCTCTTACTCCAACGATCGCAATCATCGATCCGGAATTTACAACTAATCTGCCTGCAAGGGCTACTGCTATGACTGGCCTGGATGTTCTGACACACGCCATTGAAGCCTATGTTTCAGTTATGGCTAACGATTACACTGATGGCTTATGTCTTAAAGCTATTCAGCTGGTATTTGAATATCTGCCTAGAGCTGTCAAAGATGGTAAGAACGATCTGGAAGCCAGAGAAAAAATGCACAATGCTGCAACGATCGCCGGTATGGCATTCGCCAATGCCTTCCTGGGTATGACTCATTCTCTGGCACATAAAGTTGGAGCACAGTTCCATACCGTTCATGGCTATACCTGTGCGGTCTTCCTTCCACATGTCATAAGATATAATGGACAGACTCCGACAAAACTCTCAGTCTGGCCAAAATACAATCACTATTGTGCTGATGTCAAATATCAGGAAATCGCTAAGCTTCTGGGCTTGAAAGCCAAGACACCAGCTGAAGGTGTTGAATCACTTGCCAAGGCTGTATTGGATCTATGCAAGGAATGTGGTCTTGATCCGAATCTTAAGGCTATGGGAATTGATAAGAAGGATCTTGAAGAAAATATTGATGCGATCGCCATGGCTGCCTACGAAGATCAGTGTTCTCCTGCAAATCCAAGAGTACCAATGGTCGAAGATATGAAACAGATCATGTGGAAAGCATATTCAGGAAACTAAATTAAACATAATAAAAAGTTCATCAAAGTCTGATTGTCAGTAAATGATGAACTTTTTTTATTTCTATAATGCCAGTTTGACAAAGAAGAAGATACCTAGACAGATAAGAATGATACCAATGATCCGAAAGATCAGAGTTACCGTTTTGATAGGTGTCTTCAGAAAAGTATCAAACGAATAGATCGGGTATGGAAACAAGAGAAAAGCCAGACCGGTCAAAGCGACACATGGATATACGATATAGGGATTCTCTGAAAAGATCGCACCAATAAAGACACCGATCGCCGCAAAAAACATGATCAGATACAGATAGGTCTTATACTTTTTATCTTTTTCCACATAAGCCAGTGTCATTTCCTGACACTCTTTCGAACAGACCGGAAACTTTCTGGTCGTAACCATGGCATAGTATGGTGCCTCATAATCAGTGACTGCTTTACCACAATATACGCATTTGTTGCCGCTGGCGATACGACGATACTTCTTACCGGATCTGTCGTCTTTGATCTCTTCGTTTGTCTTGTTGCTCATAATAATTCTCCAGAATCTATTATATTATGCCTGACGGTAAGAACCAAACTGTCCTAAGACTACAGAAAGATCCTTTTCAGAAAGTTTTACACCGCCTCCAGCAAGTCTGGTGTTGTAGTATAACTGTGCCAGGAATTCTGTCTGTTGCGCAACATCCAAAGCGTAGGAAAGATTTGGTCCACATGACAATAATCCATGATTACCTAAAAGGCAGGCATTGTGATCATTGCCCATTGCATCAAAGGCGGCCTGAGCCAGTTCATAGGTACCAAACTGAACATAAGGGATGCATGGTACATCGGCGCCAGCATAAGCAATAATATAATGGATCGGTTCAATACTCCAGTGTAAACATGCCAAAGTGGTTGCATAGACAGAATGGGTATGGATAACCGCATTGATTCCAGGTCTTTTCTGATAGAAGATCCTGTGCATGTCATATTCGCTTGATGGTTTTCTTTCTCCATCGACTTTTTCGCCATCCGGTGTCAGTACCACAACATCTTCCGGTGTGATCTTGAAATAATCCATTCCTGATGGTGAGATAGCCATCAGATTTTCTTGTGGATTGTAGCAGGAAACATTGCCAAAGGTACCGACTGTGATTCCTAGTTCGATCATCTTTCTGCCATATTCAACAACCTGTTCTCTTTCTTTCTGTAATATCATCGTTTCTCTCCTTTTCTATAGTTTTATATCTTTAAGATTTGCGATTCTTTCTGTTATGTTATTCTCTATGATCTTATCTACTTCCTTCATCAGAAGACGAGGTGCCTTAGGAATAGCATCTTCCGTCTGTCCACCGATATGAGGTGTCAGTAAGACGTTATCAAGACCAATCAGACCACTGTCAGGATCAAGCGGTTCGCTGTTATATACATCCAAGGCTGCGCCTGCGATTGCGTGTCTTTTAAGCACATCAATCAAGGCGTCATAGTCCATCAGTCCACCTCTTGCGGTATTGACAAAATAAGCAGTAGGTTTCATCAGTGAGAAACACCTTGCATCAAAGATCTTCTCTGTTTCCGGTACCAGTCTCATATGTAGAGACACGATATCAGCTTGTGATATCACATCATCCATCTTTTCAATAAGTTTGATATTATCAAGACCATTTCGTTCAAGTCGTTTCTTATCGGCAAACGGATCATAGGCCAGGATCTCGCATTCAAATGGTTTGAGTCGTTTGGCTACTTCAATACCGATATTGCCTAAACCGATCAGACCAATCTTCATATTTGACAGAGTCATTGAAAAACCACTGTTAGGGAAATCGCGGTTCCACCTGCCATTCATCATTTCATAATGTGCAAAGCCAAAGCATCTGCTGATACCAATCATGAATCCAATCGTCATTTCTGCTACCGGTATCGCATTACGGATAACATTTACGACCGGAATGTTCCTTTCTGCACATTTTTTCAGATCGATATGTTCCAGACCTCCTCTACAGGTCAGGATCGCTTTAAGCTGTGGAGCCTTTTCAATGACTGCCGAAGGAATCGGCGCAATATGCGTAAGCAGGACATCACAATCCCCCAGATACTTTTCCAGATCTTCAGGATATGGTTCTGCTTCAGGCCCATGGGTCTCAACATTCAGAAGCATCTTCTGTGTACCGTTCTTGGTGTCAGAACCCCAGAATACAGATGATACTTTGTTGACATTCACCTTGGAATTCCTGATGGAATTCTCCATTTCACTAGCTGTTACGAAAACATCTTCAATACATACGATATTCATAGGTTTTTCTTTCAGAAAATCCAGCATACAGTTTCTCCTTCCGAATAAAAAGAGGCCGCTGAAATCTCAACGGCCCCAAAAGTTTTAAATCAATTATTCTGCTTTCTTGATTTCGCAGTTATTCTCTAAGAATTCGTAGATTGCAGCACGATTCTTCTTGAAGAAGAAGTACAGTACGAAGTAGAGAACAACTACCAGAGCAATGATGATGACATTACGAGACAGGAATGCATAGAACAGACCAGCCATAACTGGGTGAGCCATGATACCGAAACTCATAATATATACACCTTCCATTGGTAACTGGAAGCCAACGCCTACAGCGATTTCAGTGAATGTAGGAGCAAGTCCGGAACAAACGATCAGACCGATTGAGAACCAGATAGCACCCATGATCAGAGACTTAACAACGTTACCGTGTGAAGTACATACAAATACTTCAACCATGTATGGTAATGCGCAAAGGTCAGCCATTGGAAGCATTGAGTTTCCAGGGAGAACGAATGCAAGACCTAACATAATAGGGATCAGAAGAACACCTGTAGTAAGAGTGTTAGGTTCACCATAACCAGCAGCATCGTTAACAGCTAAGTACCATTCACGACCTTCACCAGAAGCAGCAGCTTTCTTTCTGAAAGCTTCAGTTAATGAAGTAAATGCAGAAGCGAAGATAGCACCAACCTTAGGGAAGACAGCCATGATAGCAGCAGTTGCAGTAGCAACACCTGTTACAGTTCCCCAGCCAGCAAGTGTACCAAGAGTCTGGAATTCACCAAGGATACCAACGATCAGACCAACGATCAGACCGATGAACATAGGTTCACCAAACAGACCGAATTTCTTCTGAATATCTTCAGCAGAAACCTTAACCTTGTTAAGACCGATCTTGCCAAGTAACCAGTTCATGCAGATTGCGTATGGAACAGCTTCCATATGGTGAGGAGCAGTCATACAGCAGTTTGGATACTGATAGTGAGTTGACCAACGTTTAGCGATAACTTCAGAGAACAGCAGGATGTAGAGCAGCTGACAGATCATACATGCCAGAGCTAGCCACATATTCTTGGTAAGGACATAGATCATTGAGCCCCATACCATGAATGAATAGTTGTTCCAGAGGTCAGAAGCCATGAAGACATCTGTCCATTTAACTAAGAACAGAACTAACTGAAGAACCAGAGCCAGACCGATGAACACAAGACCTACTGTTGTTGAGTAAGCGATAACGGAAACTGACTGCCAGCCGGTATCGATACAAGGCAGATTTACACCTGCATTGACGACCATGTCATTAACTACAGGTGCGATGATAGCACTGAATGAGTTAATTACAAGGTTAAAGCCTGTTAAACCTACAGAACATAGCAGTGCTGATCTGAATGCTTTCTGACCAGTTACACCTGCAATTCTAGCGATTACAAACAGGATAATTGGGATGATTACGGCAGCACCAAACGTACCGAATACATCACTCATCGTTTGAAAGATATTCGCCACAATTTTTCCTCCTTAAATAATAATTGTCTTTGTCGTCTGTGTTCGTAACGACAAAATTGTTTTTATAATTACAGTCTTAGACTGTAGTTACCAAGATTATTCTTCTTCAGCTTTTAAGATAGCGAGACAGTCCTCGATAACTTTATCTTCGCCAAATCCTGTCAAAAGACCTACAGCATTAACTTTAGGTACACCGAGATCTTCATAGACTGGTGAAACACAAGCCATCAGAGAGAAACCACCTGAAGCCAGTGCTGACTCAGCTGAGATAGGGCTGCATTCTACTGCATCCACATCATAACCGTGCTCTCCGAGTACATCTTTGAGCTTGCTTGCAGCCATGGCTGAACTGACGGTTCCTGAACCACAGACGCATAAAATTTTAACTCTTCTACCCATTATTATTCCTCCTAATAGAATTCTATTTAAAGTATGTATTCATACTTAAATACTGGATCAGCCAATATATTTATGTGCTACTTCAAACAGTTCCTTTTCTGTTTTGGCAGCTTTGAATTCGGCTACAGCTTGGCTGTTCTGGAAGACACCCATCATATTCTGCAATGTCTCGATCTGAGCATCCGGATCAAGAATAGCCATCATGAACAGCATCTCTGCTTTAACTTTTGTATCAGGATCACCCATATGACCGAATTCAACAGGATGTTTCATCTTAGCAACGCAAACGGCTGGCTTATTGACATGGATTCCGGCTGTATGAGGCATTGCGATCTCGATATCCTGCAAGATCAGGCCCGTTGGGAAATCTGCTTCTCTTTCAACAACAGCATCGATATATGTATCCTTAACATATCCGCCATTATACAGAAGTGCTCCAACCTGTCTGATCGCATCTTCATAGTTTTCAGCTTCAACATCAAGAATGACAAGATCTTCGTAACAAGACTGCATTATTTTCTCCTTTTAGTCTGTAAGACTTTCAATGAATGCAACGATCTCATTGCATACTGTTTCTTCATTTTCTCCTATGACCTGTACTTCGATCTCAGTACCTTTGGATAAACCGGCTGATAGTACAGAAATGATATTTTTAGGATTAGTATCTCTTCCATTCCCGATGAAATGGATCTCCTGCTCTTTATACTGATTGCACATCCTGACCACCATTGAGGCCGGACGGGCATGGATACCAGTCTTATTCTGAACAGTCACCTTCTTTGAGTACATATTATTCCTCCTGACTCTTCGTGATTAGATTTTGATTTTTTTATAAAATTGAACTTAATAATATTATAGCATCTAATTTTTTTAAACTTTACAATATTTGTTATAATAATTTCAGTAAATTGAACAATTGATAACCGTATACCAGGAGAAAATATAATGGAAGACAACACCGAAATGCTCGTCCGTGCTTCGCAGCTTTACTACGAAGAAGGTCTGAATCAGAGCGACATTGCCAAGATTCTCAATATATCCCGTCCTACTGTTTCCCGTCTGATCGAAGAAGCTAAACGTACCGGAATCGTTGAAATAATCGTTCATGATCCGATTCGTAAGGATCCGGATTATTCTAATCAGCTTAGAAATCGTCTTAATATCCGTGATGTGATCGTTGTAAACGGAACATACGAATATGATAAGGCGCTCAAACGCTGTTGCCAGGCTGGTATCCAGCTACTTGATACCATCATCATGAACAATCAGACAATCGGTATAGCCTGGGGTGCCGTTCCTATGCTGATCAGTGAAATGATCGAGGAAAGACAATCCTACAACGTTACTGTCGTTCAGATGGTCGGCTGTCTTGGTTCGGGAAACCCTAATGTCGATGGTCATGAACTTGCGATCAATCTTTCCAAGAAACTTGGTGCCACTTACGCAAACATCTATGCGCCGATCTATGTTCAAAGCGAACTGGTCAGAGACTACTTGCTTGCTGAGCCGCAGATCGAGGCAACTTTACGTAAAGCCATGCATACCGATCTGATCATCTCAGGCATCGGTTCCATCGATACAAATTCATCAATCTCCCGTTCCGGTTATTGGAACGATAAAGATATTCGAGAACTCATCTCATTAGGTGCTGTTGGTCATCTGCTTGGCAGGCCATACGATATCAATGGCAAGCCAATCAGCAGAGCCGGACACTATGTCGTCGGTGCCCCACTTGAAGCAATGAAAGGCGTTGACTGGTCCATTGGTATTGCGGTTTCAAAGGACAGAGCTTCAGCTACCTTAGGAGCAATCAGGGGTGGATATATCAACACCCTGATCACTGATAAGTCTTTAGCTGAAGAACTGATTACTTTATTGGATAAAGAGAACTGAGTTCTCTTTTTTTATTCGTGTTCTTTCAGATCCTCGTTGCAGCAGATGACGGCTTTGATGCCTTCACCTCTGGCGATTGATTCAAAACCATCTCTCCATTTCTCTAATGGGATGATCATGGAAACGATCTTCTCTGGAACAACTGTACCGTTTTCCAGCAGTTTGATCGAAGTTCTCCATGAACTTGGTTTCTGGGAACGTGATCCGACATAACAGATCTCCTTATGTAAGATAAGATCAGTCCAGATCGGCTCCTTAGCTTCAGGGAAGACACCCATCTGTACTACCTTACCTTTACGGCGGGTGATCTCAAGAGCTTTATTGGCAGCAGGTACAGCACCTGAACATTCAAAGGCAATATCAACACCTTCTCCATTAGTCATTTCCTTAATGATGGCAGATAGATCTTCCTTGGTCTGATCGACGGCACGATCTGCCCCATTCTTTAAGGCAACTTCAAATCTGTCCGTATCAGTGTTCATACCGGCAACGATTACGGTAGCACCTTGTGATTTACAAACCTGTGCAACCATCTGACCGATAGCACCTACACCAAAGACACAGACGATATCACCGGCTTTGACTTCACCTTTTTCAATACTGGCGTGTACACCACAGGCTAAAGGTTCGGTTAAAGAAGCAGAAAGAAGTGAGACATTATCAGGAAGTTTGTGAATACTTTCTTCACGGCTTAAGACATATTGAGCCATTGAGCCATTGACGTTTGTTCCTAATCCCTTACGGTTTGAGCACAGATTATAGTCCTTGCTCAGACATGATGCACAATGTCCGCATGTTGCGAAAGTTGTTTCACTGGTAACACGATCTCCTACCTTGACATTTTTTACATCCGGTCCGACTTGGGTAACGATTCCAGAGAATTCATGTCCTAATACAACCGGAGGTTTTGTAGAAGCATAGCTTCCTTTAAACGCATGGATATCCGTACCACAGATTCCTGAATAAGCGATCTTGATCTTTACCAGATCACCTGTAGCTTCTGGTTCCGGAATATCCTGATAGACCATATGGTCATATCCGACTTCAGTTTTTACTACTGCCTTCATTATTATTGGCTCCCTTCAAATAAATGATTTTTTTATGAACTTTTTATCATTTGTTCATAAATATGTAATTTTGCTAAATATATTTTACCCATTATTTTGACTTATAGTCAATTATTTAATGAAATTAAGCGTTTTCATAAGCAATGTAAACGCTTAAGCTCAATTGACATTTGTTCATGGCTATGAAACAATTATTACAGTAATCACATTAATGTGAAAGGAGAAAATCATTCATGCCTAAAAAGACTTTTACAGACAAGCAGATTGCCAAGGCAGCTCACAATGTACGTAAACGTATTTTAGGACTTTGTATTGAAAGAGGTGGATGTTATCTGGCTCAGGCCTGTTCTTCAGCCGAGATCGTAACCTCTTTATATATGAAGATCCTGAACCTTGGACCTAGTCTCGGCAATCCTGATGCTCAGCCATTCCCAGGCGTTCCTGGACCAAAGAATATGGATTATCCTAAGGGATCTCTCTACAATGGCTATGACAGCAAGAATCCGGACCATAATATTGACCGTCTGTTTGTTTCATGTTGCCATTATGCTTCTGTAATCTATTGCACCCTGGTAGAAGCTGGAAGATTAAGTGAAAGAGCTATCGAAAAATTTAATGTCGATGGCTGGAATATGGAAATGATCGGAGCAGAACATTCACCTGGTTTCGAAAACACTGCCGGTTCCTTAGGACAGACAGTAAGTATCGCAGCCGGTACTGCTCATGCCTATAAGATGAAAGGCTATAAAGGCAAGATCTATTGCATGCTATCAGATGGTGAACTGGAAGAAGGCCAGGACTGGGAATGCTTCCAGGCTGCCGCTTTCTATGGCTTAGATAACTTTATCGTCTATGTCGATGTCAACCATCAGCAGCTGGAAGGCTGGACAAAGGATGTCATGAATACCGAACCAATGATCGAAAGAATGAAAGCTTTCGGTTGGGAAGCAGTTGAAGTAGATGGTCATGATATCAAGGCTCTTGCTGCCGCAGCAAAGACACCTCATAAAGGCAAACCGCTCATGGTACTTTGCCAGACAAATCCTGACCAGGATATGCCTATCATTTCAAAACTGATGCCTAAGCACTTTATCACCGTAACTGATGATGCTACGCGTGAAGAATATACCAAGTTCTATAAGAGCATGTAATTAAGGAGAAAGACAAAATGAAGTTAGAACTTAACAGACATAATGCAAATATCCTCCGTATGGCGGAGGAACATCCTGAGATTCTTGTTCTTTCTGCTGACTTAGGTTCATCATGTGAGATTAAGGAATTCTCAAAGAAATATCCTGACAGATATCTTTCAATGGGTATCGCTGAACAGAACATGTGTTCATGGGCAGCAGGTCTTGCCAGAGAAGGATATCGTCCATTTATTCATACCTTCTCAGTATTCCTCTATCGTCGTATTCTCGATCAGCTGGAAATGAGTGTTGCCTACCCTAACCTGCCAGTGGTCTTCTGTGGCTTTGTCCCAGGTATCACGACACCAGGCGGTGTAACACACCAGTCAACTAACGATATCGGCGTTGTCCGTACCGTGCCAAATTTCGCGATCTTCGATATTGGTGATGCTACTGAAATCGATTCTGTTCTTGATATCGCCTATAACTACAATGGTCCGGTCTACATCAGACAGTTACGTAAGGCTGTACCACGTCTGTTCCCTGCTGATAAGCCAATGGTATTCAACCGTGCCAGAGTTATCAGTAAAG
Organism: uncultured Bacillota bacterium; assembly: GCA_946537295.1. Classification (GTDB taxonomy): domain Bacteria; phylum Bacillota_I; class Bacilli_A; order Erysipelotrichales; family Erysipelotrichaceae; genus Colivicinus. The sequence goes on along the minus strand of CAMNFQ010000018.1, from coordinate 3,344 downwards.
AAAAAGATGCTGATGTAACAATCTTCTCTTCTTCTATCTGTACTGAAGAAGCTTTAAGAGCTACTGTTGCTTTAAAGAATAAAGGCGTAAAAGTCAATCACTTGCACGTTTCTACCCTTAAACCATTTACTGATCCACAGGTCGTCAATGCCTGCAAAAATTCTAAGTATGGTGTCCTGACGATTGAAAATGGAACAGTTGTCGGTGGACTTGGAACCTGTGTAGCTGAACTCATGGCAGAAAAAGGAATCCAGAAACCATTAATCAAAGTAGGTTTACAGGATCAATATGCTCATGGTGCTTCAAAGATGTATCTGCTTGAACACTATCATATGGATGCAATGACACTGATCAAAGGTGTTGAAAAACTCATGGGTGTCAAACTTGGAATCAAGAAACAGGATCTTCAAGAAATCCGTTTCGAAGACTTCACTGCTGTATAAAGGAGAATCAAAATGTTTGAAAAAGAAAAACGTGAAATCATCAATGGCGGTATAAAACTTGACCGTTATGGTCTGGTATCACTGGCTGGCGGAAACCTCTCTATGCGTATGCCAACTGGTGAAATACTGATCACTCCATCAGGCATGATCTATGAAGATATGGTTGAAGATGATGTAGTTGTAATGGATGTCAATGGTAAGATCATTGAAGGAACTCGTAAACCTTCATCTGATACCGAAGGAATCCTCTACATCTTCCGTGAAAGACCTGATATCAATGCGGTTATCCATACTCATCAGCCATATGCTACAGCAATAAGTCTCATTCAGGACGAATTCCGTGCTGATCTGACGACCTTAGGCAATGCCTGCCGCGGTAATGTCAAATGTACCCCATACTCATCTCCAGGAAGCCTGGAAATGGGTATCGATACTGTCAATTATCTTGGTGATCAGCTGGCCGTTATCCTTTCACACCATGGTGTCATGACAGTCGGTGACAGCCTGAAACAGGCCTTGAATGCTGCAGTATATCTTGAAGAATGTGCCCGCGGATATCTGGCTGCCAGAGCGTGTGGCGAGATACGTCATCTGACTGACGAACAGATCAAGCAGACTGCTGAGATCTACAAGTTTGTCGGACAAGGCAAAGGAGAGATCCCTAAGGAACTTCTTTCCAGAGAAGGCGTTGAGATCAAGAAATAGCTCACAAATAAACAAAACAATGTATTACGAACTGCCACATAATGTGGCAGTTCTGTTATTATTAAGAAGTATCCTAAAGGAGTTAAAATATGGCATTTAATGTATTTAACTATATTAATATCGCAATTGTAGCGATCATTATCATTCCTCATATCATCGCCAGTGCAAGAGGCAATAATCCGCTTGATGGTATCACTCATAAGATTGCAGCTTATCTGTTTCAGATGGGTCAGAGTATCTCAATGGCTCTCATGATCCTGCCACTGATGGTAAAAGACGGACAGTTTGTCCTTTCCTCTACCAGAAACATGTGGATCTGGCTTTTCATGTGTCTGATCCTATTGATCATCTATATCTATTTCTGGATATCATTTTTCACTAAAGGAAACAGCTTCTATACCTTTACAGCTATTATCGTTGTTCCAGCTGTGATCTTTCTTGATACAGGTATGCGTTTTATGCATATCTTGCTGATAATCTTTGCGCTTATTGATCTGATTGCCAGTCTGATCCTAGTCAAAGACTATAAAGATAAACATTAGGAGAAACTATGATTACCGGTGCTATTTTTGATATGGACGGACTCCTCTTTGATACCGAAAAGATCTATCAGAAGATCTGGTTTGAACTTGCTCAAGAAAGAGGCATCAAACTTGATCATTCCTTTACCAGACGCATTTCAGGAACAAGTGGTGAAGAAGCTTTAAGAACGATCAGTGAGTTTTTTAATACTGATGAGCCAACTGTTATTCAAAAAGAATGTGGAAAGAAAATGATAGAAGCCACAAAAGAATCTGTTCCTGTCAAACCGGGAGTATATGAAATGCTGGATTTCCTAAAAGAGAAGGGTTTACATATCATCGTAGCCAGCGGCAGCAGCTGTGAACAGATCAGAAACAACCTTGCTGTCAGTAATACAAGTCAATACTTTGATGATATCGTTGGTGGAACAGAACTGAAATATGGTAAACCGGCACCAAATATCTTTCTATATGCCGCTGAAAAGATCAGATGCGATTCTCATGACTGTTTCGTATTTGAAGATAGTCCCAATGGTATAAAAGCTGCCTATGCGGCAGCTTGTCATCCCATCATGATTCCTGATATGACCAAACCAAGTGAAGAGATCAGAAGTATCTGTGATCTGGTATGCAAGGATATGCATGAAGCACTTGAAATGATCAGAAACATCTATTTCTAATAGATGAATGGAATAATTCGATATTTAACTTTCTGCTTATATTCTTTATATCCCTTAAGTTCTTTTTCCAGAACTTCTTCTTCATTTCTGATCCTTTTTATTGTGATCGGGATATAACTCAGCATTATGACAAATGAATAAATACAGTTAAGGATCAAAGGCATACTGAGAAAAAGGAAGATCGTTGCCGTATACATCGGATGACGGATTATGCCATATAAGCCTGTATCTACGACATGCTGATCCTCGCTGACTTCAATCGTACGGGATAGAAATTCATTTTCTCTTAATACTTCACCAAACATCAGATAAGCCAGCAGAAAAATAACACATGAAATATAGACAACACTTTCAGGCATAAAGAACCATTTAAAGCGATAATTAAGTCCTGCCAATATGAAAGCAGATACAAACATGATGGCAGAAAAACCAATAACGGTTTTCTGTTCATTCTCCTGTTCCTTGGCGTTAAGCCTGCTTCTTAAAAGTTTTGGGGCTTTAAGATACATAATAATGCCGGCTATAAGCATCGGAATAAACAATATACCCATAAACAGCCAGCCATTTCTCCAATTTAAAGTTCCAGCAGGAATAAACAGCAGTAATCCTACCAGTAATACACCAGCAACATATTTCACTAAAGCATCTTTTAACAGTTTATCCATTGTTTTCATTCAACTCCGCTTCATTAAAGTAACGTCTTAGGAATTCTTCCATAAACATATGACGATCCTGAGCAAGCTTTTTTCCGGTTTGTGTATTCATCTCATCTTTAAGTAAGAGCAGTTTGTCATAAAAATGTTGAACTGATGAACTCAAGGGACGCTTATGTTCACCGCCAAAGGCAAATGTCCTTGCAATACCGATCGCCCCTATCGCATCCAGCCTATCAGCATCCTGAACGATCATAGCTTCGATCGTAACTGGTCTTCTTCCTCTGTTTTGTGAAAAGGAAACAGAATTGATAGTTTCACAGATCCTTTCAATCTTTTCTT
>CAMNFQ010000017.1 GCA_946537295.1 uncultured Bacillota bacterium | reverse complement strand
AATTTTTGTATTATCATAAAATAGTTAGAAAATACTAACCTGGAGGTAATTCCATGAATATGTTTACAGGATTGATGATTCCTTTTTTAGGAACAACATTAGGCTCCGCCATGGTGTTTCTGATGAAGAACAAATTGGATGATAGATTAGAAAAGACATTACTGGGTTTTGCGAGTGGTGTTATGGTGGCAGCTTCGGTATGGTCTTTACTCATTCCATCAATTGAGATGGCTGAGCAACAAGCCAAAATCGGCTGGCTTCCGGCAACTGTTGGATTTTTGCTTGGTATTGCTTTTCTGCTTGTACTTGATACTGTCATACCGCATCTGCACGTCAACGAAACTGAACCGGAAGGTATAAAAACAGACAAACTCAAAAAGACGACAATGATGGTATTTGCAGTAACATTGCATAATATTCCGGAAGGAATGGCGGTCGGTGTTGCTTTAGCTGGAGCTATGAGTGCCAATAGTGGTATCACTCTGGCAGCTGCACTTGCTTTGTCAATTGGTATTGCGATTCAGAATTTTCCTGAAGGTGCAATCATTTCTATGCCTTTAAAAGAAGAAGGAATGTCAAAAACCAATTCTTTTCTGCTTGGCGCCTTATCTGGTGCAGTTGAACCTTTATTTGGTCTTATAACGATCTTGCTTACAAGCTTGGTCGTTCCAATCTTGCCTTACTTGTTGTCTTTTGCTGCTGGCGCAATGCTCTATGTCGTTGTGGAAGAGCTTATTCCTGAATCACAGAATGGTTCACATTCCAATATAGGTACAATTGGCTTCGCATTGGGTTTTGTCATCATGATGATACTTGATGTAGCTTTAGGATAATGATTTGATCAGTTAAGATCGTTTAAATCATCTATACTTAAATTATGGATAATTATTTGCCTGATAGTTTTGCTGTTGTTAAAGATGAAGATATAAAACATCGGATCAAAAGAATTAAGACTTATGATGATTATGTCATGATCTATCTTGATGAAGAAAAGATCATGATCTCATTGGAGGCATATTTTCGTTATAATATCTCCAAACAGAAGGGTCTTGATGATAATCTTTATGATCTTTTAAAGAAAGATGAAAGTGTTCTGAAGGCGTATCGTGGCTGTTTGAGAAAAATCTCATTAAAAGATATGAGTGAAAAAATGATCGGGAAGTATCTTGACAGATATGAACTTGATCATGATGATAAGCAAGACATTATTGAAAAGCTTAAACAGTATGGGTTTATCGATGATGAAAAATATGCACTTTCTGCAGCTAATCATTATGATGGACTTAACTATTCTACGAAAATGGTCAGGTTAAAACTGAAAGAAGATGGTATATTGGAAGATATCATCAATAAAACAGTTGTTTCGGATTATGAAAAAGAATATCGGAAAGCTATGAAAGTAGCTGATAAGATATTATCTGGTTCCAGAAACAGATCATTCAAGGCAAAGAAGCAACATGTGTTAAATAAACTGATGAATTCTGGTTTTACTTATGAGATCAGTAAAAATGTTGTTGACAATACTGATATCAGTTCAGAAAATGAGATAGAATTATTGAAAAAGGAATACCTTAAAACAAAGAAAAGATATGAAAGAAAGTATTCTGATTATCAGCTTAGAGAAAAAGTATATTCTTCTCTTATAGCTAAGGGATTCAATTATGAAGATATTAAGAAAGTAGTGGAGGATTAAATGGGCAAGAAAGTTAAAGATTTTCAGGAAGGTGAAAGAGCGAGCAGCCAGCTTCTGATTTCGTCACTTCAAAGAGGTACAACAAATTCCGGAGCACCATATCTCAGCCTGGTTCTTCAGGATAATACAAAATCGATAGAGGCTAAACTCTGGGATGTCAAACCTGAACTGGAAAAACAGCTGGAGGTTGGAAAGGTATATGAATTTGATCTTGAAGTAATCAAATATAAGAATAATCTTCAGGCCAAGGTTCTGAATGTTCTTCCTGTGCCACAATCTTCTATTGATTATGAAGAGTTTGTCTTTAAATCTCCTGTTTCCAAAGATACCTTGAGAAGCAATTTCCAGGAAGGTATCAATCTGATAAACAATCAGACAATTGCCAAGATTGTTTCAGGAGCACTTAATTACTATGCGAATGATGTCTATGAATATCCGGCTGCCGCCAAGATCCATCATAATTTTATTGGTGGTCTGGCAACTCATACTTCCGGTATGATCAAACTCGCAGTAGCTATTGCCGGGATCTATCCAAGTATTAACAGGGACTATCTGCTTGCAGGGGTAATGATCCATGACCTTGGCAAGATTGAAGAACTTTCTTCACCGGTTGTGACCGAATATACTACAAAAGGTAAACTTATCGGGCATATATCAATCATGGATGCAAGACTCTTACAGATCGGTAAGGAACTTGGAGTAGAAGACAGTGAAGAACTGATGGTCTTAAGACACATGGTCTTATCTCATCATGGACAGTATGAATTCGGTTCTCCAGTAAGACCTGAGACACTTGAAGCAGAATTACTTAATCTGATCGATAATATTGATGCCAGAGTTAATACGATCACCAAGGCTCTTGACGAGGTCAAAGAAGGTGAATTTACACCAAAGATCTTTGCCTTGGATAACAGATTCTTCTATAAGTACAAGAAGCAGGATTAACAGTAAATAAAGGCTTGAAATAAGCCTTTTATTTATAATATAATTATTAAGCTGTGGAAGGAGTGCAACTGCTCCATTATACCCACGGGCCAAAAGGAGGAAAAAATGGCTAAAAAAGTTGCAAAAGTTTGTAAATTAAACTTCATGGCTGGCCAGGCTAAACCAGGACCAGCACTAGCTTCTGCAGGTATCAATATGCCTCAGTTCTGTACGCAGTTCAATGATCAGACTAAAGACAGAATGGGTGATATCGTACCTGTAATTATTACTGCATACGAAGACAAATCATTTGATTTCGTATTAAAGACTACTCCAGCTGCTTTCTTATTAAAGAAGGCTGCAGGCGTTGCAAAAGCTTCAGGCACACCAAACAGTGTGAAGGCTGGTAAGATCACTAAGGCACAGTTAAAGGAAATTGCTGAATACAAGATGCCAGATCTTAATGCCAATGATGTAGAAGCAGCAATGAAGATCATTGCTGGTACTGCAAAGAATATGGGAATCGAGGTAGTTGACTAATGAAACGTTCTAAGAATTACAATAACGCAAAGGCCTTGATTGATAACAACAAGAAGTATTCACCAGCTGAAGCTTGTGAACTCGCTAAGAAGACTACTACTGTTAAATATGATGCTACAATCAGAGCTTCATTCAAACTGAATGTTGATCCACGTCAGGCTGATCAGCAGATCCGTGGTGCTATCGTACTTCCAAATGGTACTGGCAGATCTCAGAAGATCCTCGTTGTTACTCAGGGTGCAAATACTGAAGTAGCAAAGAATGCTGGTGCTGACTATGTTGGTGATAAAGAGATCCTGGAAAAAGTTAAGGGTGGCTGGTTCGATTTCGATGTAATCGTTGCTACTCCTGATATGATGGGTGAACTTGGTAAATTAGGTAAGATCTTAGGTCCTAAAGGTTTAATGCCTAACCCTAAGACTGGTACTGTTACTCCTAACATTGCTCAGGCTGTTGAAGAGATCAAAAAAGGTAAAGTTGAATACCGTGTCGATAAAGAAGGTAATATCAACTGTCTGATTGGTAAATCTTCATTTGATACTGAAAAGCTTCTTGATAACTTCAACACTATCTATGGTGTTATAGCTAAGGCTAGACCAGCTGCTGTCAAGGGTGTATATATTCAATCATGCACAGTTTCCAGCAACATGGGTCCTGGTATCAGAGTAGACGTACAGTAATAACTTACAAGCGGTAGAAATACCGCTTTTTATTTGCCATAAGATAAAATGTGCTATAATTTTAAAGTACGTAGAGAAGACTAGTAACTAAGGTTTCAGTCCCAGAGAATGGGTCAGCTTGCTGGAAGATCCTGACTGGATAATTAGGGAATTCACTTCTCAGTTGGACTAATACTCCACGTGTCCTTCGCGTTAAGAAGAAGAGTTAAAAATAAGGTGGTACCGCGCATTTGCGCCCTTAGTGCCACCTTTTATTTTAGGAGGAAATAAGGAATGCTGGATTTTGAAGCACTAAAAAATGAAGCTCTCAAAGCGATTGGCGAAGCTGATGAAAAGAGCCTTGATGATCTAAGAATCGAATATCTTTCCAAAAAAGGAAAGGTTCAGTCTCTGATGGCCCAGATGAGAGATCTCTCTGCTGAAGAAAAGCCTAAATTTGGTCAGATGGTCAATGATCTGAAAAACGCTATTTCAGAAGCAATGGATAAAAAGAAAGAGGAACTGGAATCAGCTCTGATGAATGCCAGACTGCTTTCAGAAAAAGTTGATATTACCCTGGATGCCTATAAGCCTCGTTCCGGTAATCTTCATCCGCTTACGCTTGTACAAAAAGAGATTGAGGATATCTTTATTGGCATGGGCTACAATGTTGCGGAAGGTCCGGAACTGGAAAGTGATCTTTACAACTTCACTAAAGCCAACACGCCGGAAGGTCATCCAGCCAGAGATATGCAGGATACTTTCTATGTTGATCCATCTCATCTGTTAAGATCGCAAACTACCGCAATTCAGATGAGAGTTCTGGAACAGCAGGCTGACAAGCTTCCAATCAAAGTCATCTGTCCTGGTAAGGTATATCGTCGTGATGATGATGACGCAACGCATTCTCATCAGTTTATTCAGTGTGAAGGATTAGTTGTTGGTGAAAACATTACCGTAGCTGATTTAAAAGGTACACTGGAACTGATGATCAGAGAAATGTTCTCTAAGGATGCCAAGATCAGATTCAGACCTTCTTATTTCCCATTTACAGAACCTTCTTTTGAAGTAGATATGACCTGTCATATATGTCATGGCAAGGGCTGTCCGACCTGTAAAGGAACCGGTTGGATTGAGATCCTTGGTTCTGGTATGGTACATCCTAATGTTCTGGAGATGGCAGGTATTGATTCCAAGAAATATACCGGTTTTGCTTTTGGCGTGGGAATCGAAAGAGTCGCCATGCTTAAATATGGAATAACTGATATCAGAGATCTTTATACAAATGATATCCGTTTCCTTGAAGGATTCAAAAGATAGGAGAGCAGCTATATGAAATTAAGTTTAAACTGGTTAAGTAATTTTATAGATCTTAAAGATTTAAGTGTAGAACAGATCGTTGATCAAATGGTCGAATGTGGTTTTGAAGTTGAAGCTGTCGATCGCATGTCTGAGGGCACAAAGCTCATCGTTGGTAAAGTCATCGAATGCAAGGATCATCCTAATTCTGATCATCTGCATGTCACTAAGACAGACATCGGATCTGAAGTACTTGATATTGTCTGTGGTGCCCCTAACTGTCGTGAAGGCTTAAAAGTTATCGTTGCACAGGTTGGCGCAAAACTTCCTGGTGGCGAGATAAAAGCCAGCACGATCAGAGGTGAAAACTCCAATGGTATGCTTTGTTCCTTAAAAGAACTTGGCATTGATGAAAATCTGCTTCCTGCAGATTCATGCAGTCATACAGGTATTGAAGAACTTGATGACAGATTCAATGTCGGCGATACTGATGTCCTCAAGAAACTGGGATATGATGATACGATTCTTGATGTTTCAATATATGCCAACAGACCTGATTGTCTTTCAATGTATGCTATGGCTTGTGAAATGGGTGCAATCTTAAGCAGAAAAGTAACATTACCTGATTTTGCTGGCAAGGCCAATATAGGAACTAAGTCAGATTTCAAGCTTTCTTCTGTTTCTAAAAACTGTCCGCATTTCCTGGCAAAAGTTGTAAATAATGTTACGATCAAGGAATCTCCAGAATGGATGAAGCAGCATCTTCGTGCTAATGGTGTTAAATGTATAAACAATCTGGTTGATATTTCCAACTATGTAATGCTGGAAACTGGTCAGCCTTTACATTTCTATGATCTTAGAAGCAATCCATCAAAAGAGATCACTGTCAGAGATGACTATGAGGGCAAATATACCGCGCTCGATGGTATTGAATATGATATAGAAAAAGGTGATCTGATGATCACTTCTGATAATAAGCCAATCGGAATTGCCGGTATCATGGGCGGTGACAACACCAAGATCCTTGATGATACCACTTCACTGATCATTGAAGCAGCTCTTTTTGATCATGCACAGATCAGAAGAACTGCCAACAGACTGGGACTTCAGACTGAAGCGGCTGCCAGATTTGCGAAAGGTCTGGAACCAATGGCTCAAAACAAAGCAATGGACAGAGCTGTTGAATTGCTGATAGAACTCGCGGATGCCAAAGACTTTGAAGAAACTGTCGAATATGGCAAGCCTGATTATGAGCCATATGAGATTAAAGAGACTTTAAGCCATCTGAACGCTCTTATTGGTAAGGAATATACCATGGATGAAGCTGTTGCGGTAATGCACAGACTGGGATTTGAGTGTCGCGTTGAAGGTGATAGCTTTATTACTTCCATTCCATCATATCGTGCCAGCGATCTGAAGATTCCGGAAGATATTGATGAAGAGATCGTCAGACTTACTGATTTTGATGATCTTAAATCAACTTTACCACTGATGCCTCAGACAGTCGGTAAATTAAGCAATATTCAGAATATCAGAAGAGTGATCAGAGATATTCTGACAGGTCATGGTTTCTATGACACTATCAACTACACACTTGTTAATAAGAAGTATATCGATGAATCGTTACTTCCATCAGGAAGTGCGGTTGAGATGCTTTCACCGTTATCTGATGCCAGAAGATATACCAGAACTTCTCTGATGAATTCGCTTCTTGAGACTCTGTCTTATAATCTGGATCACAATAACGAAAACGTTGATCTGTTCGAGATCTCCAAGATCTATTCTGACAAGGGAGAAGAAGAAAGACTTGGTATCATCATGGAAGGAAGCTTTATCTCTGATAAGGTAAAACATCTTGAAGTTAAGACAGATTTCTATGTTCTGAAGGGACTCTTGACTCAGTTACTGGATCAGTTGGGATTTGAGATGAATGGCAGAGTCAGTGTCCATGAAAATGAACTTGATGTCAGACATTTCCATCCATATCAGTCAGCTGTTTTGATGATGGATAATAAAGTTTTAGGTATTTTTGGTAAGTTGCATCCAAATTATCTTAAATCCATGAAACTTAATGATGTCTATTATGCTGAAATGATGCTGGATGTCTTATCTGATGCTAAACCTGCAAAAATCAAGGCGCCAGTTGTATCAAAATATCCTTCAATCTCCAGAGATATCTCTTTGATGCTCAAAGAAGATGTCAAGGTCGCTGATCTGTTAAGTTCAATCAGAAAAGCCGGAGGAAAACTGGTAAAGAATTGCGAAGTATTTGATGTCTACCAGGGTGAACATATTGAAAAAGGTTATAAATCTGTTTCATTGAATATAGTTTATGAAGATAAGGAAAAGACTTTAAAGACAGAAGATGTCAATGAAGTACATGACAGAGTCCTTAATGATCTTACTTCCAGATTTGATGCAAAACAACGTTAAAGGAGAGATATATCAATGATATATACTTGTACCACAAATCCTTCTTTGGATTACTATATTACGATTCCTGCTGTAGAATTCGGCAAGGCTAATCGCAGTGATATGGAAATGTATGATGCTGGTGGAAAGGGCGTCAATGTTTCTATTGTCTTGAATAATTTCAGGATACCTAGTGTCTGTCTGGGCTTTCTTGGCGGTTTTACCAAGGAATTCTTTCTGAGCTTTATATCCAATTATCCGAATATCCAGCCATTATTTACCATGATCAAAGATAACACCAGAATCAATGTAAAGATCATGGATAATGTCTATGAAACTTCTATCAATGCGAAAGGTCCTCATATCTCTGATGAGGAATTCAACAGATTCAAATCACGTCTGAATAATATCTATAGTGATGACTACTTTGTTCTTTCGGGAAATATTGAAGAAGAGATCAAGGACAGGATGATAAGTATTATTTCTGATCTGATTGCGGATAATGTCAAAGTACTGATCGATACTGATAAAGATGTTATGGAAAGATGCGTTGATTTTAAGCCATTTGCGATCAAATTGAACGATAAAAATACTTCTGGTGATATTAATCAGATTGCCAGAGATTATCTTAATAGAGGCGTTAAAAATGTCTTATACAGTGCTCCAGGCAAGCCTTCATATCTTTTTACTCCAGATAGGACTTTGACATGTGAAAACTTTGCGGATTCTCTGATCAATGTGACTGGTTCTGCCGATTCACATGTTGCGGGATTCTTATATGGTGTGATCAGAGGTGCTGATCAGATTGAATCATTCAAGTATGCCAATGCTGCTGCTTTAGCGACCTGTATGAGCAATGATCTGGGTTCAAAGGAAAAGATCGAAGAACTGTTTGATACGATCCAGGTAAAGGAGATAGGATGAAAAAGATACTGCTGATACTGCTGCTTCTGATTTGTGTATCCGCATGTGAAAAAAAGCAGGACGAAAGTATTGTTCCAGAATATCCCTATGAGATCGTTTCTGAACATGTTGATATGTCAAGTTATGAAGGAATCAGTTCGACCGGACATAATTTCCGTCTGATCTCTCCACAAGAACTGATCAATGTCATCGATAATAAATCTTCAGGTGTCTTCTATTTTGGAACCAGGAGCTGCGGATGTTGTCAAAGAGTTGTGCGCTATCTCAATGATGTGGCACTGGAACTTGATGTCACAGTCTACTATATTGATGCCTATTCGGAAAAGTATCCTATTTTGGATACTGAATACGCCGAGAAGCTCAGAGCCTATATGGATGAGATATTAGGAACTGATGAGGAAGGTAAAAAGACTTTTCTGACTCCTCAGGTCTTTTCGGTCGTCAATGGCAAGTACTATGGCAGTCAGATCTGTATGGATGGATATACGCTTGATGTTGTACCAACTGAGCAACAGCTTGAGAAATTCAAAGATTCATATCGTAATATCATGAAACCATTTACCAAGTAAATGGTTTTCTTATCATATCTTTATGATTTAAGTCAAGACTGGTAAAGAACCATCTTTACGAATATAATGTAATTACCTAATGGGATACAATGAAATTCCTACACTATGTTTACGGACTATTGGAAGTTAACTGCTGGTGTTGAAGACCTTAAAAAGGGATCCTGAAGGCAGTTATAGATGGCCCACCTTTTGAGAAAAGGGAAATTTCTCACCCATTAGGTCTATTAGACAAAAAGATATATTTTATATAAAATATTTCTGTATAAAGAGGAAGGTGTATTATGAACAATTTCTGGTTCTCATTACTGTATTTTGTTATCGGTGCACTGGTTGGCGCTGTCATAGCTTATTTTGTTACTAAGAGAAATTTTGAAAAACAGCTCAAGGAAAATCCACCGATTAATGAAAAAATGATTCGTGCGATGTATGCTCAGATGGGCAGAAAACCATCAGAAGCACAGATTCGCCAGATCATGAAATCAATGGGACAATAATTACATCAATGGCCGAAAGGCCTTTTTCTTTAACACAATTTCACATGATGTTTGATTGGACTATTATATGCCCGTAAAATATAATTATATTGTAGTAGTATGGATCTAAAGAAGATTGAAAATCCTCGATTTCTTAAGGATTTAAGTATACAGGAATTAAATGACCTTGCAGCCGATATTAGAACTTTTCTTATTGAAACAGTATCTAAGACCGGTGGGCATCTTTCCAGTAATCTGGGTGTTGTCGAACTGACGATCGCTTTGCATTACTGTTTTGATACTCCTAGAGACAAGGTCTTTTTTGATGTTGGACATCAGTGCTATGTTCATAAAATCCTGACTGGCAGGGCAAGCCAGATGTCTTCGATCAGACAGTTTGGGGGCATTGCCGGTTTTCAAAAGCGCATTGAGAGTGAATATGACTGTTTTGAAGCTGGCCATTCATCAACCTCATTGCCTTTTGCCTTGGGTATGGCGGTTTCCAGAGATCTTGATGGCGATGACTATGAGATCGTTCCGGTCATAGGTGATGGCTCACTTTCATCAGGCCTTTCTTTGGAGGCTTTAAATCAGATCGGCTATCAGAAGAAAAACATGATCATTGTCTTCAACGATAACAACATGTCGATATCCAAGAATGTCGGGGTTTTCGCTGAAAACATTTCCCGTATCAGAATATCAAAAGGTTACAATAAACTGAAAGATACGATCAAGGATCTTCTTAAGCGTGGCAAGAATGGTGAATCACTGATCAATTCCATTCATAATGCCAAGGAAAAAATCAAGGAACCATTTATTAATTCCAGTTTCTTTGGTGAATTTGGTTTCTATTATATCGGTCCGGTAGATGGTCATAATATCAAAGATCTCATTGATGCTTTTGATATAGCTAAAAAGAAAGATATGCCGGTCGTTGTACATTGCCTGACCAAAAAAGGCAAGGGATACAAGTATGCTGAAGAAGATACTTTAGGTAAGTGGCATGGTATCGGCAGTTTTGATATCAAGACTGGTAAACCTTTAAGTGCCACACCGGATAATGAAGTATCATATTCCAAGCTGGTTGCACAATGTGTAGAAAAAGAAATGGCTGAAAATGCGGATATTGTCGCAATTACTCCGGCCATGATGTATGGTTCAAGTCTCAATCATCTTTTCAGTAAATATCCTGACAGATGTTTTGATGTAGGAATTTCGGAAGATCTTGCGATTGATTTTGCCTGTGGTATGGCTTTGAATAATAAGAAACCATTTGTATCAGTCTATTCATCTTTTTTACAGCGCGCATATGATCAGCTGAATCATGATGTGGCCAGAATGAAACTTCCGGTTCTTGTAGGAATTGATCGCTGTTCATTAGTTGGTCAGGATGGTGAAACTCATCATGGTGTCTTTGATGTTTCCTTCTTACGTTCCTTGCCGAATATTATCTTGTGTGAAGGTAAGGACGCTAAAGAAATAAAATCACTGATCCATCAGGGATTTGATTCTCAATTGCCTTTCTTTATCAGATATCCTCGTGGCAATGTAATAAAGGACGAAAGTGATGAATTATTAAAGTTTAATGTTGGTGAATGGGAATATCTTGTGAATAGAGATGATCCTGATGCCTATATTATTTCTTATGGAAACGATTTATTGATGATGCAGAAGATTATTGAAGAAAATAATTTTAATTATTCTCTGATCAATGCCAGATATCTTAAACCGATCGATGAAAAGATGCTGATAGAGATCGGTAATAAACAGAAACCAATCTTTGTCTATACTGTTGATATGATCAAGGGTGGATTAGGTGATGATATCTTGGAACTATACGCTTCAAATGACATCAAGGCTGATGTGAGAATACTTGGTATTCCTGATCAGTTTGTGACACATGGATCATTATCTGAACTTAAGCAGATGTTGTCTCTTGATCTGAATACGCTGTTTGAAATGATTGAAAAAAGTATCTAAAAAGTGATCTTACTGATCACTTTTTCTTACTACCGATCTTGGATTCTGTACGGTTTCTGATTCTTTTGATATTGGCAGAATGTCTGTAGATTATAAATATCGCCAATCCTATAAGCAACATTCCGACATTCTTGTCAACAAACAGGAATACGCATATGGCTGCACTGGATACACCAATCATTGATGAGAGTGATACCATTCTGGAGATAAACAGTACAACAAAGAAGGCAAGAACTGGAACGATAAAGGTGAATAGCCATTCGTGCGTTACAAATAAGGAAAGTCCCAAGAAATAGCCATAAGCACTGGCAACAGCTTTACCGCCCTTAAATCCGGCAAATATCGGGAAACAATGTCCAAAGCAGACAACCAGCCCAACGTATTGTTCAATACCTGGAGATAGAAAGTGAGAAAGGATCATCATCAGTAGAGCTTTTGTTGCATCAAGGGCAATTACCAGGATTCCGACAGGCGTTCCCAAGACTCTGGCAGCATTTGTTCCACCGAGATTTCCCGACCCATAATTTCTAATATCTTTATTAAAAAAGATCTTTCCTATAACCAGACCCCAAGGGATAGAACCGATTAGATAGGAGATTATAATCCATATTATTTTTATGATCATTTAGGCTACCTCAATTCCATATGTGATTATAACATAGGGTATTCAGTTATGATATAATTTTATACGTTATGGCAAATAAGTATGATGATAACAGTATAGAAATACTGGAAGGTCTCGAAGCGGTCAGAAAAAGACCGGGAATGTATATTGGATCGGTTGATGCCAGAGGTTTACATCATCTGGTCTGGGAAATAGTAGATAATGCGATCGATGAAGCTATAAATGGTTTTGGCGATCAGATAATCATAGAAATCAATAAAGATGGTTCTGTTACAGTAACAGATTTTGGACGTGGTATGCCTGTAGGACAACATAAGTCCGGTAAGAATACTCTGCAGGTTATTTTTACAGTGCTTCATGCTGGAGGAAAATTTACTGATCAGGGTGGTTATAAGACAGCTGGCGGCTTACATGGTGTTGGTGCTTCAGTCGTCAATGCCTTGTCTGAATGGCTGGAAGTAGAAGTCTGCCGTGACAAGAAGCGCTATCAGATGCGTTTTGAAAACGGTGGTAAAAAAGTATCGAAACTTATTGAAGTAGGTCCTACCAACAGAAGTGGTTCTAAGGTCACTTTCATGCCAGATAAGAAGATCTTTCAGACTACAACATTTAATTATCAGACGATCTTAGATAGAGCCCAGGAAGAAGCTTTCCTGCTCAAGAATGTAAAGCTTGTTGTTAAAGATAACAGAACTGATGAATCACAGGAATTCTTATATAACGAAGGTCTTAAGGCCTTTATGGAATATCTTCATGAAGACAAGGATGTCTTACATGATACAGTAACCTTTTCTGGTGAAAAGGATGGTATCAGTGTTGATATTGCTTTCCAATATACTGATGGCTATCAGGAAAATACCTTTTCTTATGTAAACCTGGTCAGAACAGGTGATGGCGGTTCTCATGAAGTTGGCTACAAGAGCGCTTTTACCAAAGTAATCAATGAATTTGCCAGAGAAAATGGTCTACTGAAAGAGAAAGACAAGAATTTTGAAGGAAGTGATGTCAGGGAAGGTCTTACTTCGATCATTTCCTGTGCTATTCCAGAATCTCTTTTGCAGTTTGAAGGACAGACGAAAGGAAAACTGGGAACACCAGAAGCTAAATCGGCAGTTGATAGTATTGTTTCTGAACATCTGACTTATTTTTTACATGAGAATAAGGAAATAGCTACGCAACTTATCAAGAAGATCCAGCGTGCCGCTTTAGCAAGAGAGGCAGCCAGAAAGGCTAAAGATGAAGCCAGGACCGGCAAGAAGTCTTCTACTAAGGCAAAAGAGATCCTTTCAGGTAAACTTGCTCCTGCACAATCACGTGATTCTTCCCGACTCGAACTGTTTCTTGTCGAGGGTGATTCAGCCGGTGGTTCCGCAAAGAAATGTCGTGATTCATCTTTCCAGGCAATTTTGCCTTTAAGAGGAAAGGTTCTTAATACGGAAAGAGCTTCGATCAGTGATATTGAAAAGAACGAAGAACTCAACACTATTATCCATTGTATTGGTGCCGGTGTAGGTCCTCATTTCAATATTGAAGATATTCATTATGATAAAGTTGTAATCATGACCGATGCGGATACCGATGGTGCTCATATTCAGGTCTTGCTTCTGACTTTCTTCTATCGTTTTATGAGAGAACTGATCGAAACAGGTCATGTCTATATCGCTATGCCACCATTATATGGTGTCATGAAAAACAAGGAACGTATCTATCTTTATTCTGATGATGAACTAAATGAACTAAAGAAGGAAATGGGTGAAAAGATGGATATCCAGAGATATAAGGGACTTGGTGAAATGGATGCAGACCAGTTATGGGATACAACCATGGATCCTTCCAAGAGGACCCTTATTCAGGTTTCCATAGAAGATGCTGCACTGTGCGAAAGAAAGATCTCCGTTCTGATGGGCAATAACGCTGAAGTCAGAAGAAAATGGATCGATGATAATATTGATTTTACCCTGGAAGAGGATTATAGAGTAACAAGAAATGGCTAAGAAAAAGAAAGAAGAATTTATCGAGAATTTTCTTAATGAAACATTAGACGATATCATGTCTGATCGTTTTGGAAGTTATTCGAAATATATAATTCAGGAAAGAGCTTTGCCTGATGCCCGTGATGGTCTGAAACCGGTTCAAAGAAGAATCCTGTATTCCATGTATATCGATGGCAATACTTTTGATAAACCTCACAGAAAATCTGCCAAGACGGTTGGCAGTGTTATGGGAACTTTCCATCCTCATGGTGACTCATCGATCTATGAAGCAATGGTCAGAATGTCCCAGGACTGGAAGATCAATGTCCCACTTATCGATATGCATGGTAATAACGGTTCGATAGATGATGATCCACCGGCTGCGATGCGTTATACCGAAGCCAGACTGGCAAAGAATGCCAATCTTCTTCTGGATGATATTGATTATGAATCGGTCGCTATGACCAATAACTATGATGATACTCATCTTGAACCTACGGTTTTACCTGCCAGATATCCGGTTCTTCTGGTAAATGGTTCTACTGGTATCGCTTCTGGCTATGCCACTAATATTGCGCCTCATAATATCAATGAAGTTGTCAATGCAACAATCCACAGACTGATCAATCCTGATTGTTCACTTAATGATCTGATGCAATATATCAAAGGTCCGGATTTTCCAACCGGCGGTATTGTTCAGGGAAAGGAACAGATCAAAGAGGTATTCGAGACTGGCAAGGGTAAGGTTGTAGTCAGAAGTAAATGTGAGATCATTGAAAACAAGACCAATTCACAGATCGTAATCACTGAGATCCCATATGAAGTCATTAAGTCGTCATTAGTAAAGAAGATCTCTGATATCTCCATTTCCAAGGAGATCGATGGCATTGTTGAAGTCAGAGATGAATCGGGACGTAATGGTCTTAAGATCGTTGTGGAATGTAAGAAAGATGCGAATTGTGAACAGATCTTAAATTATTTATATAAGAATACTGATCTGCAGATAAACTATTCCTATAACAATGTAGCGATCGTCAACCATAAGCCAGTGCTTATGTCTTTAAGTGACGCTATTGATGCGTTTATTGATCATAGAAGGGAAGTTGTTCTTAATCGTTCCAGATATCTTCTGGCGAAGAAAAAAGCCAGATTACATATTATTGAAGGTCTGATTAAAGCTATTTCTATTCTTGATGATGTTATTGCTCTGATCAGAAAATCCAAAGATAAGAAGGATGCCAAGGAAAAGCTTAAAGAAGCTTTCCTGTTTACGGAAGAACAGGCAGAAGCTATCGTTTCACTTCGTTTGTATCGTCTCTCTTCTACTGATATAACCATTCTTAAGCAAGAGAATAAAACGCTGTTAAAGGAAATCAATGAGTTGAATGCAATCATCAAGTCAAGAGAAGTACTTGATGCTGTTTTGATCAATGAACTTAAGGAAGTAAATGAACTTGAACAGTGTCCAAGAAAGACGAAGATAGAGGATGAGATCCAGGAAGTTGTTGTTGATAAGATGGCGATGATTCCAAATGAAGCCTGCTATATTTCGGTTTCCCGTGATGGCTATCTGAAGCGTTTCTCTGAAAGAGCCTTCAATGCTAATCTGAATACAATTCCATCTGTTAAGGAAGGAGATGCCCTGATTGGTGTCAAACCTTGTGATACATTGGATACTCTTTTACTTTTCACATCCAAAGGAAACTATGCCTATTTGCCTGTATATAGGATTGAGGAATGCAAGTTCAAGGATATGGGCAAGCATATCTCTCATTATGTAAAGATGGAAGGTATGGAAAAGGTTGTCGGAGCAATGGTTGTTAAGAATTTTGATACTTTTGCTTTTGTAGTCTGTGCTACCAAGAAGGGTATGATCAAGAAGACTTCCATTCCACGCATGAATGTTGAAAGATATTCTAAAGCCTTAACCTGTATCAAGCTTAAGGGAGATGATGAGCTTGTATCAGTATGTCTGTGTTATGCTGAAGATGATCTTATCCTTTTAAGTAAAGAGGGTTATTGCAATAAATACTCCAGTGAGATCATCAGTGATCTTGCGCCAAGAGCTCAGGGTGTCATGGGCATGAACGTCAAGAATGATGAACTTGTTGCTGTTCTGGCTGATCATCATAATTCTGATGAAATGCTGATAAGCAGTGATAAAGGTGGATTCAAGAGGATCCATACTGATAGACTTGATTTTACCTCACGTAATACCAAAGGATATCGGATCTTCAAACAGATTAAATCCAACCCACATTCGATTGTTTATGCATCGATGGTTTCAAGCTACAGTTCATTATATGTTTCTGATAAATCACAACTTGTGGAAATTGGTATTTCTGAAATTCCATTTATGGAACTTGAACAGTCGTTCTCAAGTCCACTAGAGCTTGATCAATCATATTTCTTTGTAAAGAAGGATATGTCTGATATCTACGATGTTGAGATAATTGATATTCCGGAAGGATATTATGTAAGCGAAGAGGAAGACGAACAGACCTCATTATTTGAATAACATGTCAATATTTGCTCCAAAACAGATCCTTGATATCTATACTGATCTTGATATCAAAGGCTATCGTAAAAAAGGATTTGATACTGTTTTGCTTGATGTTGATAATACGATCGCTGTTCCTAATACGGGGGCATGTGATGAAAGAGCCAGACAGTTCATTAAAGAACTTAAGGAAAACGGTTTTAAAGTCGTTATTTTTTCTAACAATCTCAAGAAACGGGTCAAGATGTTTGTAGGGGATCTGGATGTCGATTATTATTATCTGGCTCTCAAACCTTTACCTTTTTCTTATCTGATAGCCTGTAAGATGGTAAAATCAAAACCAGAGAAGACACTGGTGCTTGGTGATCAGCTGGTCACGGATATTCTTGGTGCCAATCTGTCTGGCTGCTATGGCATATACTGTCGCAGGTTGCAAGAAGAGGAAGGAAAATCCACGAAATTTAACCGTAAAATAGAAAACTATATCTGGAGAAATGTGCTTCATGAAAAAATGTAAGGGTTGTGGTATCGAATTACAGGATAAAAATAAAGAAATGCTTGGCTATGTTGTTGATCTTGAACAGGATTATTGCCAACGCTGTTTTCGTTTGTCTCATTATGGAGATACAACATATTTCAAGACCAATTATGTAACAAATGAAAAGATCTTTGAAATATACAGACGTTACAGTAATTCGTTATTTGTTGTGATCATCGATATTCTTGATGCATTTGTTCTTAAACAGGATGAAATTCTGGATTGTTTTAAGGATTATGATGTCTTACTGATAATCAATAAGACTGATCTGCTTCCGGAAAATATCAATGATCATAAACTGAATAAGATGGTTTCCCGCATGCTGTTTGATCTTAATAAAAAATATCCTAATATCAAGGCAGCCATGATGACCAATAAACATGAAAGTCGTTTTAATGAACAGTTCATTTCATTACTTAATGATCTTAATAATCACAATGTTGTATTTGCCGGTAGAGCTAATGCAGGTAAATCTTCATTGATAAACAAACTGTTAAATTCCAATTCCCTGACGACTTCTATGTATCCGGGAACTACACTTGAAGAAGTTGAGATCTTCTATAAGAACTTTCGTTTTATCGATACACCAGGTCTTGTCGATGTGAATAACTATGCCACACATCTCAACAGTGAAAAGTATCGTCTTTCAAAGATTGATAAAATGATCAAGCCACAGATCTTCCAATTAAATGAACCACAGTCTTATTTTTATGATGGATTATTAAGAGTTGATATCATTCCTAAAGAAAAAGCATCTGTTTCATTCTATATAAACAACAATAACAAGATCCATCGCACAAGATTTGATAATGGCGATGATTACTATCAGAAACATTATTGTGAGTTTATCCTCAGGGTTAAACCACTGGCGGTCTCTGATTACAGTATCAGCGATTCCAAACTGTTTGTGATCAAAGGATTGGGATTGGTAAAGATCAATGGGGAAGCGTTTGTCAGCATTCATTCATTAGCTTCTGTCAGATTATATGAAAGTGAGGTCGAACTATAATGCTTACTGGTAAACAGAAACGATATTTAAGAAGTCTTGCGGTAAATGAGAAAGCAATATTTCAGATCGGCAAGGAAGGACTTAATTCCAATCTTTATAATTCTGTAAAAGAAGCACTTAAGGCCAGAGAACTGGTTAAGGTATCGGTATTAAAGACCTGTGAAACAGATATGAATGAGATCAAGATCGATCTTTGTGCCAATACCGGAAGTGAACTGGTTCAGGTTATCGGCAAGACCTTAGTACTGTATAAACAATCCAAGGAACATAAGATTCTTTTACCATGACGGAAATCAGTTTTGACAACTTCATGACGCTGGATTCAAAGACCAGAAGAAAGATAATAAATGATCCTGATCTGTTGAAGGAACTCGTCAGGAAAAATCTGAAAGAAAAAAGATTTCTGCATTCTCTAAGTGTTGCATCTTTAGCAGCTGAACTTGCTTCGATACATCATGTTGATCCTGGCAAAGCATATATTGCAGGTTTGCTTCATGACTGTACCAAGTATTTTACTGAAGAGCAGCATGATTCTTATCTGAAATATTATGATCCAGAAAAACTCAGCTATCCGGATTCGTGTAAACATTCCTTTTCAGCAAAATACTATCTGAAGGAAAAACTGAATTTTCATGATAAGGATATCCTGAATGCTATCTATAATCATACAGTTTGTTTTTCCAGAGATAAACTATCTATCATTCTGTATATTGCTGATAAAAGAGAGCCTTTGAGAAAAATCAATGATAATGTTGTCGAAATATCCAAAAAAGATCTTTATAAGGGATTTGAATTACTAAACTGGGATGTTGAAAGGTATTTAAGAGAAGTAAAAAATGAAGAATTTATTGCAAATAGCTTATGATGCCATGGATGAAAAACAGGCAGCTGATCTCAAGATTATCGATTTCAGAGATCAGTCACCTTATGTTGATTACTTCATTATCGGTTCTGCCAGAAACTACCGTATGGCCAGATCAATCATAGATAATGTTGAAGAAAAAGCCTTAGAAGCGGGTTACGAAATAAGACATACATATGTCGAGAATACGACTAAATGGCTGATGATTGATATGGGTGAAGTGGTATGCCATGTCTTCTACGATGGTGAAAGAGAACTGTATAATCTGGAGGGTTTATGGAAGGATCTTCCAACAGTAGAAATGTAAGTAATTACGAGATACTTGCGCAGTATTATGATGAACTTCTGCAGGATGAGGAAGCTCTTTCTCTATGGCTGAATTACATTGAAAAGGATAAGTTTGAATCTGTTTTGGAACTGGCTTCCGGATCTGGGGTCATGGCTGGTATACTTAAACGAAAAGGCTATGATGTCACAGCATCAGATATTTCAGCCGAAATGAAAGAAGCATCAAAAAAGAATTATGATGGGCCATATCTTTTGCTTAATATGACTGATTATGATCTTGGCAAGCAGTTTGATCTTGTACTCTGTATCTGTGATTCCATCAATTATCTATATGAGGATGAACTCGATAAGTTCTTTAGCTGTGCTTATAAACATCTGAATAATGGTGGCAGACTGATATTTGATATGCACAGTATAGAAAGACTTAAGGAGTTTTCTGAGGAATACATTGAAGAGGGCTATGTAAGTAATGTTCCATATCAATGGACGATCACTGCAGATGAATATGAGAATTCCATTCATGAACATTTCACATTCTATACGCCTGATGGCATGATACAGGAAAGTCACTCGCAGAACGTCTTTGAGATCAATATGATAAAAGAGAAGATGAAAGATCTGTTTGATGTTGAGGTCATTGAAGATTTTGTGGAAGATGAGAAGGTGCTTGTTATCGGGCATAAAAAATAATAGTAATTAAAAGTTAGAGGTACTGAATGAAAAAACTATATAAGGAATCTTATTTCAATAGAGGAAATTGGATCATTGAAAATTTTGACAGACTAAATCTGAGCAGTGAAGAGACACTGCTAATTCTTCTGATTGATCTTTGTAAATCCAACAAAAGAAATATTACCTATGAATATCTCAGTAATAAGTTCCATATGGACGAAAAGAAGATTGATAAGATCATTGCTTCGCTGGTAGCGAAACACTATCTGAAGCTTTCGACAAATTCCAGAGGTCTTGTTTTTGATATTGATGGTATTTTTGAATTTGATCCAGACAGATATGAGATATCAGATAACAGAGATGTCTATGATCTGGTTTCAGGTATTTTCGGTAAGCCATTATCACCTGGTGAATTACAGAAGATGAGTGATCTGATCAATACATATGGTCAGAAGAAGTTTATTGAGGCATTAAGAGTTTCTGAAGCACAAAGAAAATTCAGGATGTCATACATCGAAGGTGTCTTAAGAGATGAAAAGCAGCAAGGCAATAATTAAAGGATTGGATTCACTGTATCCAGATGCGAAATGTGAACTTGTTTATCACAATAATTTTGAGTTGCTGATAGCTGTTGTGCTTTCAGCACAGACAACTGATGAAAGGGTAAATTCGGTTACCCCGATTCTTTTTGAGAAATATCCTGATGCCAGAAATCTCATGAATGCAAAGCTGAAAGATGTTGAAAACATCATCAGACCGATTGGTTTGTATCATAATAAGGCAATCAATATCATAAAACTATCAAAAGAACTTTCTGATCACTTTGATGGTGAAGTACCTGATGACAGGGAGGCTTTGGAAAGCTTGCCAGGAGTAGGCAGAAAAACAGCTAATGTAGTACTCAACAATTGTTTTGATTATCCGGCATTTGCAGTTGATACACATGTTTCAAGGGTGTCAAAAAGACTAGGGATTGCTGAAGAAGGTGATGATCCATTAAAGATCGAAAAAAAACTGATGGATTATTTTCCGAAAAAATCGTGGGGAAAACTTCATCATCAGTTTATCTTTTTTGGCCGATATAAATGCAAGGCTATAAAGCCTGATTGCAATGACTGTCCATTCAGGAAAGACTGCAATTATTTGGCGTGATATAATTTCTTGGTCTGATAGATCGGATCCATGGTTAGGTGCATACCTAACTTTTTAAATACATTGA
>CAMNFQ010000016.1 GCA_946537295.1 uncultured Bacillota bacterium | reverse complement strand
TAAACAGCTCAATTTATCTTCCCTGCTTTTATCCAATACTCCGTTATTGTCATGGCCTGATATATCAATTTTGTATAAATGAGAAAGATAGTAACTAAAATCGGCCGGGAAATTTAAGAAAAAGTTGTCTTTTGCGTATTTATCAAGATCTTGATGTTCGATAAAATACAAAATTCTATCTTCAAGAGAATCCTTATCAGAAGGATCGTAATGGAACAGATCGTAATGGATGTTTGCCGTGTAGTATCCGTATTCGACATTCTGAAATTGCGTCCTGTTTTTTCTGATTCCTCCAAGCGCAAGATAGTCTTCATCGCTTGGTATCTCTCCCTTGCTTTGTTTATCTTTTATTGTCTGCAATACAGCATAATATCTGTCTGATCTTTCGTTTCTTCCGGGTGATGCTAGATTTCTTGCAATTTCCTCATCCAGCCAGGACATTTTACTGAAATACTTTTCGATATTTTCTTTTTTCATATAATCTCCTTTCTTCCAACAAGAAATATATGATCTTTCACTTTTTTATCAGTTCTCTGAATGAGACTGTATCAATGTCAATTTCGTAAGCTGTATCCAGATCGAAATAGTCTATCTGAAATTCAAACTTGTCCTCCCATTCCTTTGGAATGTAGTTTGGAGTAAAAGCATCGGGGATGCATGCGGGATCCGGATCGCGCTTTTCACAAAAAGCATTTAAATCAATAACAGGGAGTTCACCTTTTTTAAGGAATATCTGGTTCAAAACACAGGCTAGCGGTTGTGCCCAAATAGTGCCTTCTTTGCTAATCTTCATCTGACAAAATAACTTTGAAAGATAATCTATTGAACATCTATAGATATTGAAATAAAGTTGTTCTGTTTCTTCGTCACTTAGATTTTCGATGTTCCAATTTACGAGTGTTCTTTTTCCATGAATCAGGTTACTTATCTGAGATTGTCTATGCACCAGATTGATGGTTGAAAAGTATTCCTTCCATTCCACATCTTCGTCACAACTTAGATAACTGAGCATACAGGTTCTGGTACATAAAGTCATCAGCATTCCTATATAAAAATCATTATCTACATCCGTAGATAAGAGCGCACAATACAGAATCAGATACGAAATTGATCCTGCGTTCTCTTTAAACGCCTTCATATATTCTTCTTTGCTAATTACTTTAATTTTTCCCATCTCTCTCTTGGTCTGATATGTCTAAAGCATATAATTTCGACATCGTATCATCATCCAGATGAACAACTATAGCCGGTATTGTTTCTAAATCTGCCATCACAGAAGCATTCAGTCTTCTTTCACCTGCTATTACCTCATAATCTTTGCCATCATCTGTTTTTCTAACCAGGATCGGTTGCATTAGTCCGTTTTCTGTGATTGATTCTGCAAGGGCTTTTATGCCTTCTTTATCAAATTCTTTTCTTTGAGCAAAAGGATTTGGTTTCACCTGTTCAATCGGAATATTGATTATTTCTGTTTCTTTTTTTGAGCAATTATTCTTATTTTTATTCATTTTGATTCCCTTCTTTTTTCTGTTTTTGGGTATAAGAAAAGTTCAACCTTAATGGTCATTTTGTTTTTTGTTTTTTAGGATTAACGGCTATATCTTATCCGTTGGAATCAACGTTCCTAGGGCATCTCCTTTGGCGATGACCATGTTGAAGAAATCTCTGGTCGTATCATCACTTGCTTTGTAATAGCCAAGGATCTGGTTGTAGAAATTTTTGAGCGTTTTGTCGCCGGTATCGGTGTTGGTCTCAACATAGGCGATGATCTGGCCCCATTTGTTTCTGATGTCTGTTTTTACAATTGGCATTGTATTATGAAGCCTCCTCTATTTCCTTTTTGAGTTTTTTCTTTAGATTCGTTCTTTTGTTTTCTTTGACCTTTTTCGGTGTAACGACTTTGGCAACAGGGATCGGTTCCCCTCTTCTTGTCTTGTTTATCTCTTTTCTCTTCTCTTTGTTTGCCTTACCGGGGTTCTTTTTGCTTTTCTGCTGTTCTTTTTCAATTATTTTCTTTACGCTGTTCATTTGTTCTTCCATAACACAAAATCAATTTTTTTGATCTTGTTTATCTTTAAATAAGCAGGATTGATTGGTAAAAATGCTTTATCAAATTCTTTTATTATCGTTTTAGCTTCTTTCTTCTTCAAAAATGAATTGAATTCCTTACAATAGTTGTCATATGCATATTTTACCTCTTCATCGGTCCACTTTCCTGTTTTGGAATTGTTTAAATTAAAGTTTGATACGCTGACAAGTATACTATCCCAAATAGGATAATTATTATCTATTGTATGCAGCATCTTGCTCGTATATACTATTGATCTTTTCCCGGTTTTTTCTTCAATCTCTTTAAATAAAGCTATAAAGTTTACAGGAATCCTTTTTCTTGCTTTTTTATAGTTTTCTTCCAAGATCGAGAAGTAAACGCCTTTGATTGCTCCGCCTATAAATAGGTGGCGATTATCATATAGTCTGCAATAAGCGTCTTGTAATTTAACATTTTTTGAACAATTCCCTTTTGAGAGTTCTTTTTCAATAATCAAATAATCTTCTAGTTTCTTTTTCTGCTTTACCAACTGTTTTAAACTATTGTTTATTCTTACGTTATCAATAATCATATGTTTGTCCTTCTCTGTTTCTAATGTCTTTGCTTATAAGCCTTTTTTCAAATTTCATTAATATCTATAATTATTAATACCACAAATCCCAGAAATGTTCTTTCAGCAGATCAAAGAATTCATCCGTACATTTCATCCTATATTCATGAATCTTGCGTTCGTAGTCAAAATACTTATCTTTAAGCTCCTTCTCTTCTTTGCTGTATTCAGGATGATATTTCAGCCTATAACAGCCATCTGAATCAGGTCCTTCTGTATCTGTAAAAACTTTATAAATACCGGAATAGCCATGTTCTCTTCTCTTGTTGTCCTCCATCTTCCGGTATTCTTTTTTATAGATATTCTTCATTGAACATTTATCTTCGTTCATTTCGTTCAGAAGAAAAATCATTCTATCCAATACCTGATCGACTCTGGAGATATACAGGTTTTCCTTTTCATGTACGTTAGCATCAGTAATGCGATGAAGGTTTTCATCAAGCTCCCAGTAAGCCAACTTCTTTTTCTTGAAGTCCTTTAAGATCTTAGGCATGATTTCAACGAATTCATAACAGAAATTGTATACGTCCTTGTCGCTGTATCCCTTCTTATATTTCTGCATGCGAAGTTTTTCTTCGTATGCTTCATCCTTCTTATGACTTCTTATCATTGCTTTGAACTGTTTGACGTGCTGCATCGTCAGATCTTCAAGATAGACTGGGAACTTTCCCTTATAACAGTCTTTAAACCACTCTCTGTTTGCCTTGGTATCTTTAACGATTATCTTATAGTTGATACAGTCTATGATGAATTGCTCAAGTTCCGTTTTCTCTTCCTTCTTTATGGAAGAATTGTAAAAATCAAAAAGATTCGTTTTTTCCACGGCGGTGTTGTCCTTAAGTGATTATTTTTTTCAATTTGTTGTATTCGGCCTGTGTTACCGGAGACGATTCAACTTTGTAAGTGCTGTTAAATTCCAAAATACAGTTCTTTTCGAACTTTTCATATTCTTCTTCGCTTTCTAAGGGTATGGGATAGTATATCCTGTTGTGCTTCATCATTATAAGAAATACCTCCGTAACCTGGACATGTCGTGATCCTTATGTTTTGCGTTGCTTTCAATCTCGTTAAGTAACATCGGATATGCATAAAGGAAATCGTCTAGGTCAACATTTCCTTTAATCATGTCCTGAATCATCTGCAGACATCTGTATTCAGCCCATTTATTAGGCTTGAAGTATTCCATATACATGGCTGGGATACTTCGCTGTAATATTTTACCGTTTTCGATTGAGCAACCTCGAATTGCTTCTAAGTTATATCTTCCATCATTTTTCCCGTGTTCTTTCCCTGAAATTATTGCTTCATAATTCTTGTCAATAATAATCATGGGATGATTTACCTCATCGGTTTCATCAAGAGCAGCATCTTTAACTATGTCACCTTCTTTAAAAGGAAGAGGCAAGGCTTCATAGCAGAATTGAAGATCCGGTTTATGTTCCTCATCTGTATATGCAGATACAGAAACAGGCTCCATTTTTGTATTAAAAAGAACGTCTATTGTACGGTTGCTTCCCAGATACTGTTTGTGAATATTGATGTAAGGATTTCTGGGAATTATATTCAGTTCGACCCCCCTGTTCACGTATGTTTCGATGTTTTCCTTTACTTTATTCAGGTCTTCATATACTTTCCCGGAAATATCGGTTTTCCCGACCTTATATGAATAAAATCCTTCTTCTTTATAAAACAGATCAAGATATTTTTTTTCAAAATCTATTATTTTTCTGATTGCTATATGCAGACTTTCTTCATTGGGAACGTATCCTCTAAATTCGCAGTCCTCATATTCCCTGATCAGTGATTCATAGTCTTTGTGCTTTACGGACAGCGGTGTTGACCAGTCATGATAGATCAGATACGCTGCCTGAAGCAGAGAAAACTGATAATTGTTTTCCTTAAGATATTTTCTGACATCTTTTGATTTTATGTATTTGTAGAGGTCGGCTGTCTTTCTGTTTTCACTTACAACGATTGTTTCAATTCTGTTCATCCGATATGCCGGTCGTTGAGATCCCAGAAGTATTCCACAAGCATACCCAATCCTTTGGAAACACATTCCTTTTTATATTTATCGATCTGCTTCGCTCTTGCGAAGTACCTGTCGGTGATCTCTGTGGCGTTTTCCTTCTCCTTTATGATTCCGTAGATATCTATCATGTATTATCTTTTTTTAATGATGGTGACAGTCTGTATAACCCTACTTCCAGACCGTCTGCAGCAAGTTTTTATACAGGAAACGAATTTCATCAATATTGGTTGGTCAACCGAAGTTCCACACTTATAACAGATAACTTTTCATAACAGTTTAATAACGGCTAACAAAGACAATTAACCAGGACAATCTTTTCCTTTCATAGAGAGATCTCCTGTAAATAAATGAAATCGTTTGATGTAAGGGACAAAAAACTACACTTCTACTTCGAAGGTTTCGCTGACATTGATTTTGTCCAAGGCTATCTGCGCCTTGCTTAATTCATCGTCTGTTTTCCGATAATCTTCCTGAACATCGTCAGTATCGAAATTGATGTATGTGTAATTGATAAGGTTGGTACTGTACTGCTGAAGCGTTCTTTCCATCTTCGGATAGTCTTTCATGTGACTCAGCTTAAGCTTTTTGGCGTAAAGCTGCGGAATGTAGATTAACATCTCGTCGATGGTCATATCAAAACCCGGCACGATTGTTCTGGTGTTGAACAGGTTTATGGCGTGCTTCAGTCTGATGATTTTTCTTTCCAGCTCATCCATCTTCTGCCTCATGTCTCTATAATCATAATCAGGTCTGACGTCTTCTTTGTTTTCAATGGTCGCAGCGACAAAGCGCATGCTGTTGTCTTCGTTTCGCTGAAGCGAACTAAGTTCTTCGTTCAGTTGCTTTAACATCTTGTTTGCATCTTTGCTTGTTAATAACATATTTAGACTTCTCTCTTTCTTTTGTATGATTCCAGTATAGGAAACTGCCCTGCCGTATAACGACAAGGTGTTGTCCCGAAATACCGCTTCTATATTCTGATCTTTTTGCTGTACAAAAATAGTGACATCGCTTCCCGGTTCTATTGAATATCCATTATCCGGACTATAGAATAAAGATAATGAAAATCGAAGGACGCAGGAAGAAAATCGAAAGCGACAAGAAGGTACAAATCATCAAGATGTATATGATCTTTCTTGATTATGGAACTGTCTATGACTACGAACTGGGCCTTGACTGTTCAAAAGAGAAGGACCAGGTCACATTCAGAAGATACGCCAATGAGCTTCATCGCGTCGGTGCCATTCCTAAGGTCCGACTGAAAAAGAAAATCATCCAGAACGGTCCAGAATCGCAAACCTTCTACTTCTTTGCAGCTAAAGAAGTAAAGCTTCAGGACACTCCTCCTGTGGGAAAGACTTATGATGCTAAGCTAGACAGAGAACTGAATCTCTATGATCCTAGAAAACCGATGGCCAGGAACGCCTATCATGTCTTCCGTTTTTACCGCAAGCCTACCAGAAACAGACTTGCGAGAGTCCTCTGCATGGTCTACTGGTTCAAAACCAGACCAATTCACAGCGGAGAGCATGGACAGAAGGAGATCAGGGCCCGCTATGAAAAACTTAATCCGGGAGCTTCCGATAAAACATTCCAGAGGGACGAAGATCTCAGAATGTACGCATTATATTCATATCTGGGCTTCGACAAAGAAGACTTTGCCGATGATGCCCGAAGCATGAAGTACTACAAATATGTTTCCAGAAAGAACAGAACCTAATACTGTTCTTTTTTTCTTTCGTTGGTCAGCCTTGCGACTTTCCCCCAAGGCGGAGTCTGATCATCATTGTTGATAAGCCAGACCGTAGGAATACCCATGGCCGCTTCTTCCTGAGGCCAAGGCGCATAGCCGTCTGTCAGGATGACGATGCTGGAAATGTTTTTGTCTTCCATCTGATCTTTGACGTAAGCGAAGATGATCGAGAAGTCTGTTCCGCCTCCTCCGTATGGCCTGATGATCATCAGCTCATCTTCGTTGGTGAAGGGCTTAGGTTCAACGATCGCCGCATCAAAGAAACCCAGCCAGCCTTCAAGTTTTCCCCCAAACTGGTCTATGGCTCCCTTAACTTCTGAATAGGCAGTCGTGATTTCTGAATCGGACATCGATCCGGAGGTATCGATCATGAACAGCACGCCTTTTACTACTTCATCTGTGTCGCTGAAGTCAGGTAAGAAGAACGGGCTGTCTGAAAACCTTCGATCAGGAGGTGTAAATGAGTAGTCATTAACTTCTTCCTGTATAAAGTTGTTTATCAGTGTCCTCCAGTCGGTCTTTGCTTCCTTCAACTCCATATAGGCTCTGGCTGCATAACCCGGAATAAGGCCTCTGGAATTGGAAGGATCACGGACGTACATCATTTCACAGGCATCCATGGTATATTTCTCCCAGTCGAGGTCGCTTATTCCTTCATCTGATTCGCTTCCCCATCTGCTGTGATCATCAAAACCGCCGCCCGAACCTGAATTTGCTTGAATCTCATCACCGTTTTCATCAAGATCCAGTTTTGATCCAAGACCTCCTGTTAGGATCATTTCTTCATGCAGGATCTTATACAGTTCTTCTGCCGAGAACTCGTATCCCTCCTTTTTGTTAGGTGCCTGATGTGACTGGATCTCTCCCTGCAGACAGATGTAATCTTCTTTCATGCCGAAAGACTTGAGGATGTTGGAATTGGTAACGATGTCGGCAGCCTGATCAAAGATCTCCCTGTTTTTAAAGGCTCTGCTTCTTGAATTGTGCCTCAAGGAAAGGTGGACGACTTCGTGGATCATGACAAAGTCCAGTTCCAGATTCGACAGTTTATCCAGGAATGACGGATTGAAATATATCTTCCTTCGATCCGCTGCAACGTTTTTT
The DNA here is from genome assembly GCA_946537295.1 of uncultured Bacillota bacterium. Taxonomy (GTDB): domain Bacteria; phylum Bacillota_I; class Bacilli_A; order Erysipelotrichales; family Erysipelotrichaceae; genus Colivicinus. Next base: position 14,580 of record CAMNFQ010000016.1, on the reverse strand, counting down.
ACACTGTCATCTATTGCAAAGTTCATGTGCATCAGCAAAGACCCGTAGAATCCCTGATTGCACAGGATGCGCAAGCGGGATTCCAGGAGCCTTCTTACATACTTCTTTTCTTCTTCCTTAGGCAATGGCATTGATGATCGCTCCTTTTTCATTCAGCCATCTGGCGTATTCAGGGTTCTTGAGCAGTCTGATCTTGAGATCTTCATCGATATACAGGTAGTCTTTCAAAGTCAGAACTGAGTATTCGACCGGTAGTTTCTGACAGTATTTGATTGAATTGACGATCGCCTTCATGTCATCCTTGTGTTCTCTTACATAGGCCACCATCGAAGAACTTAGCGCATATAAGGAATCGGTGCTCTTAGGAACATCGCTGCACTGACCTTTGAAGATCGCTTCAATATCAGGAAGGCTCTGGTAGACTCTGAGCCACGTTCTTAGTTCGACCGCCGCTCCTACACCGATGATGCCACCGATCATGTCGATCAGATTGTCTTCCTTGTCGTCTATGTTCTTGAGGAGGTTGCTGACTAGTTCCCATGACCTAGGCGTAGCAAAAGCCAGATCATCTGTTGTTGGATCGAAATCCATGAGCTTGCTTCTCTTGAACGAGATAAAACCGATGATCTTGTCGCTGATTCCCTTCTCTACCGCCCACGCTCTCCATGATTCAAAGTTAGGTTGGATATCAAAATGAAGCAGTCTGTTGGCTAATGCTTTAGGCATTTTGTAGGCAACGGATTTATCCGTTACTCTGTTACCGGCAGCGATGACGATACAGTTGTCCGGTAACTTATGTTCACCTACCGTTCGATCTAATGTGATCTGATATGCTGCTGCCTGTACTGATTGTGGCGCAGCTGAGATCTCATCCAGGAAAAGGATGTTTATCACATCGTCGCTTGGATCCATATTGAAAATTTGTGGTCTTAACCAGACAGCCAGCGTCTTGTCTTCGTTGGCAGTAGGGATACCTCTTAAATCGATCGGATTGAAAAGCAGCAGTCTGACATCGGTGACGTTTACTTTCTTCTTTGTTTCCTTTTCGATCCTGGCAGCCATCTGCCTGACACCCTGAGACTTGCCGACACCAGGCGCACCCCAGAGCATTACCGAAGGCACAGTCGTGACCGGGAGCCCCTTGTTGATGATCGAGATAAAGGCATTGCTTAAGATCTCGGCAGCCTTGCCTATCGACATAGAAGGAACGTTTGTTAATAGTGTGTTATTCATTTGTTAAACCCAACCTTTCATTGATGTTTTTAAGATTTATCTTCAGTTCATTGATTCTTTCAAATGTGTCGTCCTTTTTTAGGACTTCTTCCTCAAGACCCTTCTTGCGTTCTTTGAGTTTTTTGAGTTCTTCTTCATAAAGTTCAACAGTTCTGTCGAATCCAGCAAAGAAGTTATCAAGCCTTATGAGATTGCCCTTCTGGCTTTCTCCCAGATCGATCCTGTATCTACCGATCCTTTGAGCGATCAGATAAGGGGTGGATCTGCTCATGTTTTTAGGCAGCATGATCGAGAAACCGTTGTATTCCATAAGCTGTCTTTCCATCGGCATCATTGAATTGTTTACGATCGCTTCATCTATCTTTTCTCTGATCGTTCTTCGGCGATCCGTTTCTGCTTCCTTTTCAGCCTTTGAAAGATCCTTGATCTCGACAAGATTGAGCGTCTTGACGAATTCGTGATCTTCCCTGGCTTTTTCGATCAGGTTCTTCTCCATCAATATCCTGGAAGGAAGTTCGAGAAGCTCCTTCTGGGCTTCTATCCTCATGGCGATCGAGCGGCTCTGCAGAAGCTTGAACTTGGAGAGTTCGTTGATGATCTCTACTCTTTCCTTGATCAAAGGATTGCCGATAGCCAGAGCTTTGATCTCGCCATACGAGAGGATGATATCATCGATCTCATCGCCGTCTCTTTGATCGAGCGCTCCGGAGAGAAGATCTGAGATGAATCTCTGTTTGGTTTCAAGCAGCTGCCAAGAATAGGCGTCGAAGCTTCCTTCGGTGACATAACGATAGATATTTACCGATTCGTTGAGGTTACCCTGCCTCAGGATTCTTCCTTCCCTTTGAGTCATATCGGCCGGTCGCCAAGGGATATCTAGATGATGCAGGGCCTTTACTCTTTCCTGAACGTTTACGCCCAAACCCAGCTTGAAGGTCGAACCGATAAGGATGCGGACTTCACCTTTTCTTACAAGTTCATACAGCTGGTTTCTCTGTTTATCCGTACTGGCATCATGGATATAGGCGATCTCATTTTTTGGAATCCCCATGTTTACTAACAGCCTTGAAAGTTCATCATACATATTGAATCTTTCCTTAGGCGTGGACGAGTCACAGAAGATAAGCTGCGTCGATCTCTCTTCGTTTCCTGAACAGTACTCCATAAAGATGTTTTTGGCACACTGGTCGACCTTACATCCGGAATAGAAGAAATATCTGCTATCATCAAGAAGCCTCAGATCAAGAGCCGCCTTTCTTCCGTCGGTCGTGATCTTGAGCATGTTGTCCTCTTTTCTTGAAACAGTATAGTTTCTTACTTTATCTGCTCTATCAGATATCGACTTGAGGACATCCTCAAATTCAACCGTCTTCTTGATCTGTAAGTCGGTATAACCCTCAAAAGCAGGTATACCGCTTTCTTCTGTGGCCTTATGAAAATCGGCGATATTGGAAAGCAGATTTGTAAGTTCCGGAAGATTATGGAACTTGCAGAATCTTGTCGCATATCTGTAGGTGTTTGTTGCCACATCGATCTCATAGTCGCTTACAATCTCACCGAACATGCCGGCCCATGAGTCAAAGGACTGCAGATCCAAAAGATTGAGCTCTCCGCTTTGAAGGTAAAGTTGTATTATATAGGCTTCAGTTATGGAGTTGGTGATCGGGGTACCGGTCGCCATGACCACACCGCCGCCGTTATTGTTTTTCTGGATATAGCGGACCTTATCGAGCATGTCCTGACATTTCTTTGATCCTCCTGCATTGACGCCAAGAACCATCGACATCTTGGTCTGGATCGGTACGTTCTTGTAGTTGTGGGCTTCATCGACAAACAGTCTGGTGATACCCAGTTCATCAAAACAGATACCTTCGTATTTTTTCTCTTTGGTCTTAAGATCAAGCAGTTTCTTGTTTATGCTTTTTGTTCTGTTTTTAAGGATTCCAACATTATTTGAAACAGTTGCCTGAGCTTTGGCTATCTCGACCTTCTGCTCCTCAAGTTCCCTGATAATGCATTCATCAGATAAAGGAATGATGTCAAAACAGCTGTAGGCCATGATGATCCCGTCATACTCGCTGTCTCTGATCGTTTCCAGTGTTTTCTGTCTTTTCTTAGGCACAAAATCCTTGGGAGAGACAACCAGCAGCTTAGCCTTGGGATAGATATCCTTAAAAGTCTTCTCCCACTGGCCCAGTATATTGTTGGGAACGACATACAAGTTTTTCTTTGAAAGACCTATTCTTTTAAGTTCCATACCTGCCGCAACCATTTCGTAAGTCTTGCCTGTACCGACATCATGTGCCAGCAATACATTCTTGGAGAACAGGATCCTGGCTACGGCATTTTTCTGATAGTCAAACAGTTTAATATTCTCATTCATGCCTGGGAACGTAAGAAAAGATCCGTCATACTTTCTTCTGACAAAGCTTGAATAATTATCTTCATATATCTGAAGCAGTCTTTCTTTTCTCTTCGGATCGCCCCATACCCACCTCTGGAATTCCTCGATCATCTGTCTCTGCTTTTCCTGAGCCAGAGCGGTCTCGTCCCTGTTGATCTCCTTAATCTCGCCGTAGGTACCGTCGGGTTTATATCCGTTGTAATAATCGTAAATGATCGGTTTTCTCATATTCAGGGCGTTTTCCAGGATCCTCAAAGCGTGGCAGCGTTTGGTGCCCCAGGTCCTTGTGTAAGCGACCTGATAAGTAGCATATCTTCCGCCGTTTGTGGTTTCCCAGGTTCCGGAAATCTTGTCGTGCTTTGTAAGATACATCACTCTGAAATCGTCATCGGATTTTCCCAGAATGTGTTCAATAAAATCATCGATGATATCCGTCGGAACCCATGGTGAACCCAGGGTTATATAGATCTCTTCGGAATCAGCTACTTTCGGATAGACGCTGTTTATCACTTTGATATTATCTTTGAAAACATCCGGAAACTTTAGATTGGCTTCCATGGCTTTTTTCAGTTTAACCGACATGTTTCCCGAAAGGTACTCATCTGAAGTTTCCCATCCTTTATACGGTTCCTTGTCCCAGGTATCAGGATTCTGATAAATGAGGCCTTTCAGTTCCTCAACAACTTTGTTCTTATCTTCGTTTGTAAGACGGGAAATATATGGAATATCCACCTTGGCTTTATTGGCTAAAGACATGACGAAGGCATCCTTGATATTTGTTACGGATTCATCATTGCTGTCGTCTTCATAAGCCATATCCCAATCCATTGAAAGATCACTTGTTTCATGGTTTCTGATATATTCCTGTTCTATCCTGCTTGCTTCCTTTTTTCTTTCAGCTGCTTGAGCGAGCTGATAACAGATAAAAGTCTTGTCATTTCTCTCTTTGACGTCTTTCCAGTAGTTGTTTCTTCTAATGTTTTTCCATCGGCAGTGGTTCATCCATTCATATGTGCTTTTATATTCTTCATATGTATGATCGGTATTTAAAACATCGTCGATAGTGATCGATTTGTTGTAAACAAGGTCAAGTAATTCTTCAATACTGCATTCGTTCAGATTTTTTTGCATAGGTTTTTTCTTTTGCCCTTTAATTATAGAAAGCTGTTTATTCATTTCCTGACAGACTGTTGTCCTTTTCGAGAAAAGACACGAATTATGGTGTAAGAAAAATATCAGCGTGTGATATTTTTCTTTGTATGGGAGATGTAAGGAGGTATATGGAATTGGTTTTTACATGCTTATTCTATCCTTTTGGGTGTACAAAAAGATGTACATTCAAATACATCTTTTCTCTTGCTTTTTCTTTTTTTGTTTGTTCTTACAGCAACAAATTATTGTTTCGATGTTTTCTGATTGTTTTCTACACACTTGTAGAAATCTTCAACTATATCTTTCTCTTTATCATTCAGATAATTCTTTGACAGGAATTCATCTATCAACCTGTATGTTTCATCGTTCTGATAATAAGCTTCTGCAATGCTGCCGGCCATGCAGGCGATGGTATCGGTATCCCCGCCGATAGATACGGCTGTCCTTATGGCATCTTCAAAGGAATTACTTATCAGAAAACAGTAGATAGCCTGCGGAACTGAACCCTGACAGGAGACATCAAACCTGTATGTCTTTACCAGTTCATCGTAATCAAGGTAATCAAGGATCGGATAGAACCGGTCATAGATGTATTCCTTTATCTCTTCCTTGTTTTTGCCTTCTCTGGCCATGAAGATGCACATGGCCACGGCCTGGGCTCCCTTGATCCCTTCCGGGTGGTTGTGTGTTACCTCAGCTGTTGCTTCAACAAGCTTCAGTACTTCTTCTTCGCTATTCGCCATCCAGCCGACAGGAGAGATTCTCATTCCCGAACCATTGCCCCAGGAATTGTAAGGTTTATGATCTCCTTCTTCTGTAGCCCACCTGTAAAAGCTTCCGCCGTATCCGACATCGGGATAAGTCTTCACATACTTTATGAAGTTTTCTATCAGATCTTTCTTTAGCGAGTTTAATCCTTCATCTGAGTAATCGATCGGATAATGTTTCATCAGTGTTTCTGCGACCGCCATCGTACAGGCACTGTCGTCGGTAAAACGGCAGCTTTTATGAAACAGCTCAAAGTCCTTGCTTTTATGATTTCTCCATTCGTATCTTGATCCTACTGTATCGCCTATGATTGCTCCTAACATAGCTCCTCCTTTACAGCGTAATATCCGCTGCTATCGTCATCGTCTACCTGGCTGAACCTCATATCTTCAAAATCTTCGTCCTCTTCCATTTCGTTGTCGTACCAGTAAGTAGCGTAAGATGCGGCGTCATTTTCTTCTATTCCTACGGCGATCGCCTTCTTATATAACTCTAAGGCCTTTCCTTCTTTTCTGCACATCCTGTGTCCTTCTGCAGAAAACAAATAAGAAAGATCAATCTGTCTGGTTCGACAGTCGATTATTCTGACATTAATCTGTGAAGGAATAGGTTCCTCATCCGGATCACAGTCATCATCAACAAGCATAAGAAAATCAACCACATCTCTTACATCATAAAATAGCTTGTCTCCTGCATCATTTCCCCCAAATGAAGGGCATGTTTCGAAGATAGAATATGAGGTGGCAATAATAGCTGCCGGATAGTTTTCCAGCTGATTTCTTAGATATCTGCAGATCGAATACATGTATTTCTTGTCATAAATAAAATCGCTGGTCTGGTCAATGCAATCTATAACGACAAGATCATATATGATATTCTTTTTTCGCTGTTTCTCCAGCTCTGTTTTGATTTTTTCAATAGAGTGGTGATTGATGACATCAATTTCTCCGCTTTTTTGAGAACCGGGGATAAATACCGTAACGTTTTCCGGTTTCCTGATACAGTGTGTTCTGTTTACGTATGAAAGCAGGCTGGGCTCGTTATCAGGACCAAAATATGCTACTCTGCCTTCATAATTAGCGGTGTTGATTACTGCTCTTTCCATAATCTCATTAATACCGAGCAGGCTCTCTCCGGAGATCAGCAGGAAATCGTTGTTTTTCAAGCCTGATACAAAAACATCGATTTCTCCCGAATCAATTATCGTCATTTTTATATCCTGCACTTTCTTTTTTGTTCCAGTATGTTGCATATACTATTGCGTCGTCTTTATCCAGTCCTAAACCCAGAGCTTTATTGAACAGGGTTGACGTATTCTCATCCTTCAAATAAAACTTGTTATCGTCTTTGTTAAAGAAGAAGGATGTATCTATTACCGTGTTTTTGCACTTATACAATCTGACATTGAATTCCAAGGGATGTTTTTCTTTTGTACCATCATCATTAACTTCTATAAGGAAATCAACGAAACTCCTTGCTGAATGAAATAGTCTTTCTTTTTCACTCACAAAACTAAGTCCTCGGTACTGGTTTTTCACAAACAAATGGCTGACTATAACGGGAACTGAAAACCTTTTTTGTACTTCTCCGATCTTTTCTGCTATCATTCCAAGACTTCTTATTGCCGCAAACTTCGAGAGCTCTCCTACGTTGGTAATGATTACCAGATCATATTTCTCGTCTGTGTTTTCCTTGCTCTCGACTTCTTGAACAATATCGCTTAAAGAATAACCGTTAGAAATTTCAATGTCGTCGATTCTGAAGCTGGCTGAATGAAACATGCTTAACAAATCTCCGTTTTTCAAAGTTTTCTTTATTTCTTCTGGTATGAGCAGTGTTTCGTCATCCCCCTCTGTTTGGAACAACGCGACTCTTTTTCCAGAATCCAGAGCATCTGAAATTGCCTGTCTGATTATTTTGTCTATTCCTATTAAACTTCCTCCGGAAACCATCATTAATTCATTTTTCTTCAGGTTGAAAAAACAACTCTTCATCATTTCTTCCTCACTCGTTATGTTAATATCCAACCTTCATCCTCTTTCATCTCGATATTCGGTTTTCTCGAATCGTCTTCGGGCAGTTCTCTGTTCTCCCAATAAAACGCAAATGTTATTGCATCCTTCGCATCCAGACCCAAAGTTTTTGCCTTGCAGATCAGTCCGTAAACTTTAGGTGTATATTCTCTTATCTCGCCTGTTGCCGTCGAATAGATCATGTACGTTATTTTTTCTTTCCCTGTGTGGAAATCGACAATCCTGCCTTCAAGTTCCGTAATTCTGTCTTCGTCATTACAACGATTTCGGATGGATGGCGGATAAAAAAGAATCAGATAATCGACAAACCTTCGTCCTTCTTCCAGAATTCCACCGCATATTTTTCTGATGTCGACCCTTCTGTTAAGACCGTTCTCTGGTCTGCTTGATATCGACGCTATTACCGGAGTCTGAATTTTCTTTGCCAAACATTTCAGCTGGTAGCATACGTTGTCCTTTTTGTAATACGAGGTTCTCTGCCAGATAAGGTCCAGCCTGTTGATGACTATCAAATCTATGTCCTTGTGCTTTCGAGAGCTTCGACCTATGTCTATCACATCAGGAATCAGTCCGGTTTCATTGATCACGTTTTCGTGGTTTTCCGGCGGTATATAGGAAAGTCCTGTGCTATTGATTAGATTTATGTAAAGGATTCTTTTTCCCTGATCCGCAACATTTTTAATAATGTTCCATAACGCTTCTTCTTTTCTGCTCAAAGGTCCGGATCCGAACACGAACAGATCGTCTTTCCTGATACCGCCTGTAAAGGAATCTATCTCTCTGTAGCCTGTATAAATTCTGTTATCCACCTTGTTTTTCATCTTTTTTTTCCTTCAGAAGTTTTATTAGAAGATCGTCCTTCTTCTGTTCACTTAAGTTGCTTATAAATAGGTCTCCATTTAAAAGACCTGTGATCATCTGCGTTTCTTCAAGCTCTTCCTTCTCAATAAACTCTCTTACCTGTTCGTTCTGAAGGTGATAACCACCTTCTTTGAGATCAGCCACGATCGTTCCTCCGCCTATGACCAGCGTTCTCTTTCTTCTTTCGTTGACGATGTTGCTGTTATGAGTGATGAAGATGATGGCTGTGCCTGTTTCTTTGTTGATCTTCTCGATGATGTTCATGATCTCCTCTGACATCTCGGGGTCAAGATTGGCTGTCGGTTCATCACAGATCAAAAGCTTAGGTTTATTGGCAATCGCTCTGGCTATGGCCAGTCTCTGTTTCTCACCACCCGAAAGATCCTTTGGGAACTTATTTGCCTTGTCTGCCAAGTTGACCATTCTCAGAACTTCTCTGGCTCTGGTGCGACATTCCTGTTTCCTTTTATCGGTCATCTCCAAAACAAAGATGATGTTTTCAAGACAGTTTTTATCCGGTAACAGTTTGAAATCCTGATATACGACACCCAATTGTCTTCTGTATAGAGGTATCTTTCTTTTCTTCAGTCTTCCGACATTCAGGTTATAAAACATTATTGATCCTGCTTCAGGAACCGCTTCTGAGGTGATCAGTTTTGCCATGGTGGATTTGCCTGCACCGGTTGAGCCGATGACATAGACAAATTCCCCTTCATTTACGATAAAGGAGAGTTTTTCAAACACTCTTGTCCCATCGGGATACTTATATCTGACGTTTCTGAATTCCAGCATGATTCTCTACCACCAGAGACAGTGAAAATATGTATAAAGAAGATCAAAACCTTCCTTGAGCATCTTTTCTCTGTATTCTTCCAGTTCCCTTTCTCTATCCCAGTATTTTCTGTCTATTTCTTCGTCTTTATTTCCGCTGTGAATCAATGCGTAATAGTTATTGATGTATTCGTTCTGTTTTGTGCATATTCTTTCGTCCTGTTCTCTGAAACAGAAGATGATCCTTGCAAGAGTTTCCTCCCATATCTGGCCAAATTTCTCGGCCATTTCTTTTCTTTTTGTTTCCCCTTCTTCGCTCATGTTGGATTGCAGGTCTTCGTACTCCTTGATTGATATGCCCGCCTTCTCAATCAGCGATTCATTGACCGGATATTGTCCCGGTGTCTGCTTATCTATAAATCTGCTGATCATGTCGGGAATAAGTTCTTCCAAGTAGGCGTCCATATCCATGATGTCGTAATCGGAAAAACCCCATTTCATTCTCTGCATAGCCCATTTGCAACTCTTTGGAAAATACTTTATATTTTCCAGAAAACCTCTGGAGCCTTTGTTTATTTTCATATCAAAAATCGAATACATATATTAACCTTCTTTCTGATAGTGAACTATCTTAACTTCAATTCCCGCCTTTTCGGCGATGCTGATCATATTTTTTGTGCCTTTGCTTTCACCGTTCCAGAAAGCCACAAGACCTGCTTGCTGTTCCATGGCGTATTCCAGCATCTTTTTATTTCTGATGGGGCCGGCTGCTCTTCCATACTTTTTCCAATCAGCCGGAAAGACTGTACACTTAATATCGTGTTCTTGTGCGTATCTTTCGCCCAGACTGTCAGCACCTCTGGCGTGACCTGAAATTATCTCTATTTCATCTTTCGAAACACACTTGAAGTATTCATCCAGGGTGTTCTCTAAAGCTTTATAGTCATTGAAATGAACTCCGCCGGCAACGATGATTCTTCTGTTTTTCTTTTCTTCTGTCATTGTTGTCTGATGCTTTCATTCAAACGGTTCAGCAATTCCCGATCGCTGATCAAATTGGTGATATGATCATAGATATCGTTGTAGTGTTTTTGAATAAAATCGATGCACTGGCTGATCTTATCCTCGTCATACGGCCTTAAATCGTCCAGGCATACATTCTTGATATAGACCTTCTTGCTGCCATCCACGGCAACAGGTATATACTGGTCTTCTGTGTCGATCAGAACACAGCCATCAAGATAGGATTCCGGAATCGCCCTTCTGTTACGGGCACTGAAAAGCAGCACATATGGAAGAAGGGTTTCATATGGATAGGCGCGGCATTTTATAAAACTTGAACTCCTATCTACACATTCATAGCTTTTCTTTGCAGCGATGTAAAAGATTATCTCGTAATTACCGGTGAGTTCATATCTTCTGTCTGTTTCAAATCCGGAATACTGATACATGTTGAATTCACACAGACCCGGTTCATCTACTTCCTTCCAGAAAGGATACAGGACCTGCTTCGTATTGTTCTTTTTATAGAGGGTCACATCAACAATATCGCCATAGCCTTTGCTGTGTTCAAAGCGGTGAAATGCCTTTTTCTGAGAAAGCTTTTCTTCTTCAGATACATCCCAGTCTGACATGTCCGGATTGACTTCCAAAGGTTCTGCGCTTGTCTTGATGCTGATCTTAACTCTTCGAAGCGGTACTCTGTCGATCATGTGCGGCGCATCATCGATCCATACCTGATTAACATCATCTTTACCAATTGTCATGATCGAAACATTCTCAAAACCGAATTCAAGTTTTTCAAAATCCTTTAGCTCCAATTCTGATCCTCCTTCTCTACAATCATTTCTGTCCAGAACATAGAAGAGATTATGTTGCCGGCTTCCGGCTTTCCGCCTTTGCTTTTTTCAAGAGTCGCATAGTAGACGGTATTCAGACACTCGATTTCCGTGATATAGGTATCGTCATAATCCCGAACAGAAAGCACCTTTCCGTTTAGAAACAGTTCTGACGATTTCTTACATCCATCATGGCCAATCGAGAATGAACCTACCGGTATTATCGATTGCGGGGCCATCGATCCTTTCTTTTCCTTCATAAAATGCTTTTCGTCATCGAAAAGATCGTAAGCACCCAGAGGCTGAAGCTCGAGTTCAACTTCTGCAAAGCTGCCTTCTTCAGGTACTTCACCATAGAAATCAACACTCATTTCGACAAAATAGGTTTTATCGATCAGCTCTATATCGGCCAGCCCCGGTTTGTCACCTCTTGGCCTTTTAACGATTTTCTTTATTTTTACTGCTGTTGACATGGTTCCTCCTGTTAATGAAGAAGATCCGTGAAAAATATTGCGCGTTTTTTCTTTCCGATATTGCCTTTAGAGTATGCTTCATAATCTGTTCTATATCCCTGTCTAAGCGACTTTCTTGCTATTCTTTTCCAGCGACATCGTCTTTTTCTGAAATATGGCCTTACCCATCTACCTTTTCTCGAACTGTAATAAGGTGAGAATTTTGAATGGTCGCCGGTTTTCTTCAGTCTTCTTTGGGTTTCTCTGTTTCTGTAGTACATTTTTCTTTATCTTTTGATGATTCTTCTTTCAGACATCTGTAAAGAATTTGATAGAACATCTGATTGGGCGTGTAGTGATAATCTGCGAAAATCGATATTCCATTATGTTCAAAGAATTCCAGGATCGCTGCTGCTGCTCCAGCGCTTCTGCTTACGCCAACGTGACATTGGCAGATGATATCCATCTTTTTCTTTTCGCAGGACAGTACAAATCTGGCAATCTTTCTGAAATCATCAAGATGATAACTGCTTGGATCTTCTACTTCTGAATACCAGACATCGTCTATGTATAAGCGAAGATGGTATATTTCCGGCGGAAAGTGAACCGGCGACTCATCTTCGCCATAAAAGCTGACGACAGCGGTGTTTTCAGGAAAATGTGAGTGTAGAAGCTTCTGTATTTCACTTCTTGAACATATGGTGACTTTCATTTGAATTCCTCTCTTAGAATCAGGTATCTGTCCATAAGGATTTTTCTTTTCTTTGCAGCCTTGTGTATGCAGGATGAATCGACATACAACTTTTTGGCGATTTCTTTTGCGGTTCCTACATAAGCCGGCTTCTTCTGATCTTCAATATCAAAGACCAGATATCTGTATCTAGGTGTAAGCATCACTTTCCTCCTTGTGCCTATTTTCCCAGGCGAGCTTTGTAGTGATTGCTGTGATCTGCCACGATCCTGATCAAATCAAAATCGTTTAATTCAAACTGTTCTTTCAGATATTCAACAATCTCTTCTTTGTTTATGGAAGGATTCAGGAAAATGGTGCATTTGCCGTTTCTGATCTCAACTCTTCCCCGCGGAAAATAATTAAACGGTTTGTTTCTAGAAAGTTCGTATGGAAGGATCTTCCATGTTTCTTTGTGTGCGTAGTTGTCGCCGTTACGGGAATTTAAAGGAAGATCGTAATCAAGGATCGTACCCTTTCTGTCTGTTTCGATCTTTATAAGGTACCTGTCGTTGTTATGAAGGTTCTCTTCATCGACGATCCAGAAGATTCCTTTATACATGGGCTTCCCTTCTAGCAGGAAGCACCTTTGATAGTGCATCCTGCTTTGATGTTCTGAATGTCTTTATAGACAAGAACTTTTCTGGCTACAAGAGCTTCTGTAAGCCTGTCCAGAAATTCTCTGTTTTCGATAATGATGCGTTTGGTCTGCTGATAATAGCGTTCCATCTCGGTCTGGATGAGCTGGGCTTTTCTGTTGGCGACAACCTGCGATTCTTCTCTGTCAGTCTCTCCTTCCCAAAACCCGAATCCGTATCCGCAATAACTGTCTACGAATCTTCCGACAATGCTAAAGGCTCTGTGCAGATCAGAATTGGCGCCGACGTCGATCTGTCCGTATACGACCTCGGTGGCTGCTTTGCCTGCAAGACAGGCTCTGACTCTGTTCTCCATATAGCTCATTGACTCGAAATAATCGTCATCGTTCTGATAGGAAACGAATCCTCCCGTACTGCCGCCGTCGTGTTTCTTGACGGTCGCTAAAGTAACGGACCCCGGTTCCAGGACTTCCGATACAAGGGCGTGTCCAGCCTCGTGTACAGCGATACTGTGAAGATGCTTCCCATAGTTATAGCTTTCGGCTTCCGGAGCATCATAAACAACTCTCATAAAAGCTCTGACGATATCGTTCATGCTGATGGATTCGTGTTTTTCAAAGCCTGCATAGACGCCTGCCTCGTTGATTACGGTCTCCAGGGCTGCACATGATTTTCCATCCAGCAGTCTGGCGATCTCTTTATAGTCAATATCATCTGATAAGACTTTGCTATTGAGGTAATATTTGACGATCTCTCCGACATCTTCGCCCTTTGGATTTTCGATCTCAATATTCTTGTCGAATCTTCCGGCCCTTAAAAGCGATTTAGGAAGTTTGCGGATATTATTGGCGGTGGCGATGACAAAGACTTCATAGTCCTTAACATCATCAATGCAGGCCTGAATGGTGACGTATTCTTCGGTGTCTTCATGATCGCTGTCTTCGTTGGCAAATTTATCCATATCGTCAAGAAAAACGATGGAAGGTGCGGCTTCCTTGGCGCTGTCAAAAGTCTTTTTGATCATCTTTACAAAGTCGCCGTCCGGCGTGTCTTTGCGAAGCGTGAACGTTTTTCTCTTCGATGCCTCGATAAAACACTTGGACATCAGGGTCTTGCCGACACCCGGCTCACCATAAAGGAGCAGGCCTCTGGTCGTTTTAACTCCTAGGCTTCGGTAATTATCTGGATTGATCATCATATCGATGATTCTTTCAAGTTCAAGTTTTACTGATTTGTAACCTACTACTTTGTCAAATTCTTTCATTTTAGTCCCTTTCTGATAATGTGTAGAACGAATAGTAATTGTTGTAATGTTCAACAGACTATGCCTTAGATAGCTTAAGGATCAGTCTGTTGAGTTTTCTTTCATCATCAAATGTCCGAAGATACTTGTTGATAAGAGAGTTGGTCTGCTCATCTGTTTCGATGATCTCCTGGTATGAATCAACAGGAACCGGAACGGAGTTCCAGTGTTCAAAATTAAGGAACAGCGATTTCTTGGAAATGTTGGTGATTGTGCCGGACTTTTTTGTAGCTTTGCTTACAACCGGCATGTTGGTGATTTCTTCGATGTAGGAGATTCTTGCCTTTAAATTGTCATTGATGATCTGCGCTGCTTCTGATGTGGTTTTGATTGAATCGTAGTTGATTAGCATTTCTTTCCTCCTGGTTTTAGTTAGAAATACGCATAGTAAGGTGAAAATAAAAGACATGGTTTTTGTATGTCTGTTTACTTTGTG
>CAMNFQ010000015.1 GCA_946537295.1 uncultured Bacillota bacterium | reverse complement strand
AAAAAACATATTGGTCTGAATGATAACATCGAACCAATATGTTTCTTTTTTTATATATCGGTAAGCTTCAGATCTTTTACTTTTCTCAAAGAAACTCTGATGATCGAAACAGTGAATACCACCGTAATGATTGAGTCAATAGCCCAGCCAAGCGGATATGGACTTCTGACATAGACAGTATTGTTTTCAATCATGATGACGATCCTGTAGGCAATAGCTGAACCCAGGAACCAGCCAAAAATGATACCGATGATACTGGTCAGATACATTTCAGAAAAAACATAGTTGATGACTTCTTTTACGGTATGATAATATCCACCGCCACCAGAAACAATTTCTAAGAATTCATCCTTTATTATATTTTTGTTTTCCGTTTTATTCCTTAGTATAGTTCATCTGTCCATTTTCTGCAGTTGGTACACCATAGCCTGTTATACCAGAAACAGTACCACCAGGTATCCGAGCTGTATGTCTGCATACTGTAGAACATATATCTTCCGCAATGCGGACATTCCATATAGAATTTTGTGTGATACTGATCATATTGCCACTTTTGAGCATGTTCTACATTTTTATCCCACTCTGTTCCATCTTCATTAGTGTTCTGTTTTCCACCACTTACCGTTTCAAGCATTTCATCCGGTATGGATCCAGATATATCGGCTAAAGGTAATTTCTTAAATTGTTTCTTTTCCATCTGTATTACTCCTCGTATTTATATACGTTGATTTATTAAATTTGGCAAAAATCTCTGGCAATTATTACTTTTCAAACTTATTTAGGCATATTGTCTTAACAATTATTATAAGTATAGAAGAGATACACTACAGAACACGTGGGAGAGAGTAAGCAATTGCCTAATTAATATCCTGAGTATTTATAAGTAGCCGTCATCTTTACAAGCACAAATAAGTAGGACTTAGAGCCTGGACACTTAGCATTGATTCAATCAACATGACTAATAGCGCTAGATGCCCCAGGGAATCACCATTGATTTCAATAAGTCCGAAAGTACTTTTTGCATTTTTAAATATATTCGATCGGTAATGCATCCACATCTTCTGTGATCGGAACGATGTTCTCGCTCAGACAGATGACTGCCCCTCTTCCTACAGAAATCTCTTTGTTATTTCTTAATACAGAGAAATTCTTGATCATTTCCTTTTTGACCGATGCGGCAGATTTGATTTCGATCGGATGAATGACACCGTCTTCAAGGATCAGCAGATCAATCTCTTTCTTATCCTTATCCCGATAATAGAAAAGTGTGTCTTTGATCTCTTTTCCGGCGTTGTAATAACTTTTAATGATCTCACTTACCACAAAGGTTTCAAAGATGCTTCCGGACATTGCGCCGTTTCTGGCCTGTTCATAAGTCTTCCAGCCTACCAGATAGCACAGCAGTCCCGTATCCATGAAATACAGCTTCGGTGACTTGATCATCCGTTTTATGACATTGTTTTTATAGGTATGGATCAGTTTGACGATACCGCTTGTTTCAACGATAGAAAACCAGTTCTGCACTGTTTTGATGTCAACACCGACATCACTTGCAATATCTTCATAGACGATGATCTGCCCAGATCTTGCCGCTAGTGATACCAGGAAAGATCTGAACTTTAGTTCATCCTTCAGGTTGATGATCTTACGGATGTCTCTTTCCAGGTAAGTACGGATATAGTCACGGTAGAACCATTCCCAGTCTCTTTCTTCGTCTAACAGTTCCGGCATTGAACCTCTGTGGATTCTCTTCCATAGATCATCATATTTCACCAGATGTTTTCTGCGTTCTTTTATATACTCTTCCGTCGGGATAAAAGGCTTATCGTATTCAACTTTGAAGAATTCGCGCATAGACAAAGAACTCATTTCCAAAATGCTCATTCTGCCAACCAGCATTGATGATGCAGCTTCCATCAGCCTATGCGTTTGCGAACCGGTGAGGATCATCTGTCCTCTTTTCGGATCCCGGTCAACAATAAGTTTGATCGTCCGGAACAGTTCTTCTGCATATTGAACTTCATCGATAATCAAAGGGTATTCCTGATCTTTGAAGAAAAGAGGTGGATCTGTTTTTGCCAGAATCAGCATATTTTCATCATCAAGAGTAATGTAATTGAAATCAGAAAAAACATTTCGAATAACTGTTGTCTTACCTGTCTGTCTGGCGCCGGTCACCAACACGACTTTCGTCTGATTGATCGCTTTTACTAAAACACTTTCTATTGATCTATGAAGATACATAATCAGTCTCCTTTCGGCCAAAATGGATTACAACTCCATTATAACCGAATTCTATTATCAAATCATTATCGATCTCCTATTTTTGTGTATATGCACAATTTTTGCAAGTAAATCTGATCAAAGATTCATTCATTTGCATGATCATAACCATCTGCTGCAAGTAGAATTTCCAATCATTGCTGTCGTAAATCCGCCATATGAAAAAGGAACTTGAACCTAAAATCTGGCACCCTAATTAAACGAAAATTTTTATTTACAGAATATGATCAAATATGTAATGGCCAAAACCACTATCCTTCGCATCATAGTCCGTTACATCATCACATATTGCCTTTACATCATCCATACCATTCTTAAGACATACCGCATAACCAGCAATCTTAAGCATTTCAATATCATTTTCCGCATCACCAAAGGCGATAACATCCTTTAGATCGATATCATTACTCTTACAGTATCGTTTCAAAGCTTCACCCTTTGAATTATGACGATCCTGAAATTCCAGCAGATCAACATCTGTCTTGAAACAACAGATCGTTTCATTCTCCAAAGACTTGCCTGTAGCTTCTATAGGTTTGAGTTCTTCTTGCGAATCAGCTCCATATAATACTTTTGCGGTAGGTTCGTCCCAGAATTCATCTAATGACTTTGCGATCCTTACTTCATAGTTATTACGATTTATAGATTTTAAGATCCTGCCATTTAGGTTTCTGGCAAGCACATAACCATTACGATATATGAAAGGATCATTATTATGTTGCTTAAGATTCTCGATAATATATTTTATTGATTCAGGATCCAACATGTTTATAGCAGTTCTCTCATTCTTTCTGACATCATAGATCTCACCACCATTTAAGCCAATCAGAAGATCGAACTGAAAACCCAGATCCCAGTCCAGATATAGTGTTTCAACATGTTCCCACAAAGGTCTTCCTGAAGCTAAGCCCAGTAAGATACCTGCTTCATGCATCGCGATAAAAGCCTTACGATTAAGTTCAGGTAATCCTTCACCCTTCATTCTTAATGTCCTATCAATATCCGCAACACAAAGTCTATACTGTCTTTTCATATCGTCCTCACAAAAGTAATACTAATATAACATATATTTTACTTTTGACAGTCTTTTCATCTCTGATGCTATTTCAAGATTGTTAGCATCAGCATAGGAATCAGGTATTTTATAGTCGGAGTTTATCCGATTTGTGTTTTCGTCCAATATTGTCATCTTTCGTCCAAATCACATATATTCTGGACGAAAATCATTTGTTGTCTGTCCTTACATAAAATGTGCTTCTTCCGGATCCTATCCGAATGATAAGCCCTTCTTCAATAAGCTTCTTTAGTGCAGCAAGGGCTGAGGATCTTCCTATGCTTGGACAGTGAGCCACAACATCTGCCCATGTAAATTTTCCAACTTTTTCCTCGGAATACTTTTTAACAATTTCGTATGCCGTACTTCTGTTTCCGGTGTCAGACAACATGCGTACCAAGAATTTCAATGTCTTATCTAAATACAATCAGCCAATTATGCCAGGGCTAGTTATTGATAATACTGACAAGATCAGACCGATAAATGATCTTGCATACAGTTTTCCTGTTTCACTTATAGGAGTATAGCAGATAATTCTTATAACAGACTTATCTGATTATCAATGATTGAAATCATCTGATGTTTCTTGATGATATCACCTTCCTCGATGTTTCCTATCAATAATGGTGAATTGACATCGTGTTTCTTTGCGTTAGCTATGACCAGTTTTTTATCATAGTTGGCATAACAGTAACGACAAAAATGCATGCAGCTGTTATAGGTTCCAATATCGTTTCCTAGAAGACATGTACAACCTTCTCTGGACAGATTATTATCAGATACGATCAGTTTTTCTCCTATTGCTTCTTCTAGAACTTTTTTAGATAGACAACCACTTGTATCTGCTCCATAGACTTTAAGCTGCTCTGCTTCATGACAGGTCCTGATCTTCATACCATAGGTATCAGCTATCTTTACAAACCTTTCCGTTAAAAGACATTGATCTTGGTATGATACTTCCTTTGCTTCCGGGAAGTTCTTTTTTGTTTTCTCATAGAGATCAATAAAACTGATGATCACATACTTACAGTATCCTTTAAGATACTTGACCATCTTTTCAAATATTAAGAGATGATAATCCAGCGTATATCTTTGTGAAAGAAAGATCGGATCATAGCGCCATACAACGTGGTCTATGCCGATCTTCTTAGATAATCTGATTAATGAATCCATAACATCCTTCTTATGAGGAACGTTTTCTTCTATTTCCTTGCCATAAGGAGTTATTGTCACATTCCAATACATCCGATAATCTTTCAGTTCATCAAGGTGTTTCAACATCGGCTTTGGATTCTTGGTACAAAACACAATGACATCGATTAGTTTTGGATCCAAGGTATAGGATATGACAAGTTTTGGATTATAGGGATTTCTCGCCATGACAAGACCTTCCCTGATCCTGTTCATGAACCATTCACTATAGAACGCCGGAATATCAGTTCTGCTTCCGGTATTTAGTATCATCTTACTTTTTTTTCTTCTCTTTTCTGATTACAATCAGGTAACAGATAAACATCAGTATTGCACATACCGCAAAGATGATTAACAGGTAGAGATACCAATGCCAAAGCTTGGTGTATTTGATATTGAATGGATTATTATAGCTGAAGAAGAAATTCGGCCAGAAATCCACATGTTGGAGCTCACCATTGAGATAGGTTGGTGCTGCCAGTAAGGAATTCACATACAGTGAAATAAAGGTCAATGTAATGATTGTCACCATGGAATAACCATAGTGTTTCCACTTCCAGTCGATTTCATTGGATATCGCTATAATGATTCCTAAAGCGAACAACATGGCATGGTAGATAAAAAACTGATAAGCCATTGGTGAAGTAAATGCCTGATCAACCGTTATTGATGTTGTAAAGATCGAAGGCATAGCCAAGGCCATCAAAGATCCTAACAGACACGATGGATACATGAATGAAAGGATCGTTTCTCTCATCTTGGTGTTGGATGAAAAACGTACATAAAGGATCAGTAAGATCTGGACAGAACACAGATGTAATGGCAGATGGTTATTAGGAATATAAGGAAACATCATCGAACCATCAGCTGAAGGTACAAGTCTGATCGTACCAAATACCTTGGTTGTTTCTGATAAGAAACAGACAATCAGGCAGTAATTCAATACCTTATTGAATGAAGGTCTGTGTTTTTTATATAGAATAATACTCGCTGTAATAAGGATGGCATCAATTAGCAGCCAGACGATATGTTGCCAACTAAACATGATATTTATCTCGCTTTCTCTTTTCTTATATTATCATTTTTTACAATAGTGTATACGAACAAACCATCTCTGCAGATAAAATAACTATTTTTTAATTCAATTCTGTTACATTAATGTATGTTATTATTATGGCAATGCTTGAAGATTACCATATCCACTCCGAATACTCTGATGATTCAACAGAAAAAATGATCGATCAGATCAATAAAGCCATCTCAATGAAACTTGATGAGATCTGTTTTACTGATCATGTCGACTATGGAATAAAGAAAGACTGGGATGAAGGTGATATCAGGTATCGGGGAGGTGATGGTATTCATATTGAAACCATGAATCCTTTAGCCAATGTTGATTATCCCAGATATTTTAAGGAACTTAGTGAACTTCAGGAAGAATATAAAGGAAGACTTGTGATCAGAAAAGGTCTTGAATTTGGCATACAGACGATCACGATCGATCTGTTCAATAAACTTTATGAAAGATATGGAGATCAGCTGGATTTTGTCTTATTGTCGATGCACCAGATCGATAATAAGGAATTCTGGACACAGGATTATCAGACCGATAAGACTCAGAAAGAATACAATGAAAACTATTATAGAGAGATCTATGAAGTCATGAAACAATATAAGAACTATTCGGTATTGGCACATCTTGATCTGCTGAACAGATATGATCTGAATGGTATCTATCCTTTTGACAAGGTTAAGGATATGATTGCTGAAATATTAAAACTGGCGATAAAAGATAATAAGGGTATCGAACTAAATACCTCTTCATGGCACTATGGACTAAAAGACAGCCAGCCTTCCCGCAAGATCTTGCATCTGTATAAAGATCTGGGAGGAAAGATCATCACCATCGGATCAGATGCTCACAGTACAAAGTATCTTGCGGATCATATAACAGATGGCTTAAAGATTCTTAGGGACGAAATCGGTTTTGATGAGATCTGCAGTTTTGATCATATGGTTCCAAGTTTCCATAAGATCTGATCACTCTGTAGGTGCAAATTGTGAATTATAGAGCTTCGCATAGAAGCCTTTTCTTTTTAGAAGCTGTTCATGATTACCCTGCTCAACGATCTTTCCATCATTCATGACAATGATCTGATCAGCATTCCTGATCGTTGATAATCTATGGGCAACAATAAAGCTGGTCCTGCCTTTCATAAGATCATTAAAGGCATTCTGAATATATATCTCCGTACGGGTATCGATCGAAGAAGTAGCCTCATCCAGTATCAGCATTGGTGGCATGCATAACATTACCCTGCTGATACACAGAAGCTGCTTCTGTCCCTGAGAAAGGGAATCATCATCAATGATCGTATCAAGTCCATTTGGCAGACGCCTGATAAATTCATAGCTGTGGCTCTTCTTGCAGGCTTCGATTATTTCTTCATCACTGGCATCAGGTTTGCCGATATTGATATTGTTTCTGACACTATCATTTTTCAGCCAGGTTTCCTGTAAGACCATGCCATAATTCTTTCTTAATGATCTTCTCGATACTTCTTTGATATCCTGATCATCGACCTTGATCATTCCTGAATCAACATCATAGAATCGCATCAGCAGATTGATCAGAGTCGTCTTGCCACAGCCTGTAGGTCCAACGATCGCGATCGTCATACCGGGATCACAATGCAGATTGAAGTTTTCGATCAGCTTCCTGTCTTTCTGATAGGAGAAATTCACATCTTTGATATCAATCTGTCCATTTGTAACAGGCAATTGTTTATCAGGATCCTTGCTTTGTGTTTCAGCTTCGATCAGTTCAAAGATCCGATCGGCACATGATAATGAATTCTGCAATTCCGTAATGACCGAACTGATATCATTGAATGGTTTCATATACTGATTGGCATAAGATAAAAGGACTGTCAGTCCACCAACACTGAGATATCCCTTCATGATCCTCATGGATCCTACCAGTAATACCAGGGCATAGATGACATTATTTACTGCTCTGGTAGATGGGTTGGTCAATGAGGAATAGAAGATTGCTTTCTGTGAATATTTCTGCAGATCTTTATTGATGGCATCAAATCTTTCTGAAGCCTTCTTTTCATAGGCAAAAGCCTTGACGATCTTTTCATTACCGATCATCTCATTGATCAGTGCTGTCTGTCTTCCTTTGACCTGTGCCTGGTGAGAAAACATCTCATAGGATCTTTCGGAAATAAATTTGGCCACCAGGAAACTGACTGGTGTCAACAGGATGACCATCCAGGTTATCATGACGTTTTTGGAAAACATGAAATAAAGTGTCACAAAGATCATGATCACACCGGAAAAAAGCTGAGAAAAGCCCAGGAGGATACCATCTGATAACTGATCAGAATCGGCTATGATCCTTTGAACGATATCACCTGCAGAGTGTCCATCAAGATAGGAAAGTGGCAGATGCTGGATCTGACGGATGGCTTTTCTTCTGATATCTTCAGTTACTCGATAACTGATCCGATTATTGACAAGATTCATGACCCACATGCTTATTGCCGTAATAGCCAGCAATATTCCTATCCTGATCAGATATGAACCTATTTCAGCAAACAAGACATTTCCTTTTCCAATGATCAGATCGATCGTATCACCAAAAAGGATCGGGATATATAGCTGAAGTACTACTGAAACAGCTGCCAGAATAATACTTAATACCAATAAGAGCCGATATCTTCCTATAAATATAAGCACTTTCTTCAGTGTCTCAAAACTGTTCTTTTTCATGCGAAGACCTCCTTGTTTTCAGGCCTTTGTTCAGGAAATTGTGAATAATAGATCTCCTGATAGGTCTTGCATGCTGTCAGCAGTTCTTCATGACTTCCCTGACCAACGATCATTCCATCATTGAGTACCAGGATCTTATCAGCATCCTTAACACTGGAACAGCGCTGTGATACGATGAAGACCGTCATATCTTTCAGTTGCCTGATAGCCTTGCGTAATCTGAAATCCGTCGCAAAATCCAAGGCACTGGCTGAATCATCCATGATCAGGATCTCAGGTTTTTTGACTAATGCTCTAGCGATCGTAAGACGCTGCCTTTGACCACCGGAAAGATTGCGACCACCCTGTTCGATCCATTCATCAAGTCCGTCTTTCTTGTTTGCAATCACTTCTGTTGCCTGAGCAATGGAAATGGCTTCATAGAGATCTTCATCGCTGGCTGATTCATTACCCCATTTCAGATTATCTCTGATACTTCCCTCAAACAGGACAGCTTTCTGGGGAACTATCCCGATCTTCTCAAGCAAAACTCCCTGCGGATAATCTTTAACATCATGTCCCAGCACTTCAACTTTGCCTTTATCCACATCATAGAAGCGACAGATCAGATTGGCCAATGTAGATTTTCCTGAACCGGTCGAACCAATGATCCCCACTGTCTCTTTCTTTCTGATCTCAAAGCTGGCATTTTCCAGACTGTCTGCTGAAGAGTTATTATAGGCAAAAGAAACATCAGAAAATCTGACAGCTATTTCACCTGTTTGTCTGATTTCTTCTGTCTTGTAGCTCATCGATGATCTTAATTCCAGGATCTTTGCTACTCTGTCTCCACAGGCGATCGATCTGTTGATCGTAATTGTCAAAGATGCCAGTTTGATCAGTTCAACAATGATCTGAGCCATATAGTTATATAAGGCGACAACATCACCCTGTCTGATTTGTCCTGCATATACTCTGAAAGCTGAATATCTTATCAGAATGATCGTTGCGATATTGACGATCACATAAGTCAAAGGATTCATCAAAGCAGATAGTCTTCCTACATGTTCATTGATCAGGGTCAGATCATGAGCTTTTTCATCAAATTCCCTGATCTCATCATCTTCCTTACAGAAGGCACGGATGACTCTTACTCCACTCAGGTTTTCTCTTGTAATACCCAGTAGTTTATCTAAGGCGTGCTGAGCCTTGGCAAAAAGCGGAATACTGACATACATGATGCCAAAGACCACTGCACTTAATACCGGAATACTTATCACAAAGATCAAAGCACTTCTGACATCGATCATAAAGGCCATGATCATTGAACCAAAAACGATAAAAGGGCTTCTGAGCAGAAGCCTTAATGACATGTTTACACCTGTCTGCAACTGATTGATATCAGAAGTCATTCTGCTGATCAGGGTATCACTGCCTGATGCATCAAGTTCCTTATAGCTTAATGAAAGGATGTGATCAAAAAGACTCTGTCTTAGTCTGGTCGCAAAACCAACACTGGCCTTTGCGGCAAAATATTGTGCTGTAAAAGAAAAAAGCATGCCTGCTATCGCCAGAGCGATCAGTAAGACAAAACATCTGATGATCACATTATTATCACCATTACCTATTCCCTCATTAATGGCATAAGCCACTACCAGGGGAACAAGCAGATCCATCAAAGCTTCCAGAAGCTTGAATAGCGGTGAAAGGATACTCTCTTTGAGATAATCCTTGAGATATACACCTAGTCTTTTCACATCTGCCATCATATCATCTTGTCCTGAACAAAACAAATTCCTGAAGAAACAGAATCGGCCCTGTTTCAGTTATCTGGTATTTCATCAGTTAATTGTTTATTCTGGCTTCTGGATATATACTCGAATCAATTCATGAACGATGTTCAACCAATATTGGCCAGAATATCAAGACAAAGAAAAGGTATCTTACGATACCCTAGTGATGATTATATTGTTTATCAGCCTTGATCAGATTGTTGGCGACATCGATCTTATGAATCGAACGGATCTTTTCATATTCTCTTCTGGCCTTTCTGATCTTTTCTTCAGCTTCTGCTTTTTCCTTGAGGATCTCGTCGATCTTGATGTCTTCAACATCGATCACTGAATCCGCAACGATCTCTGCCACATTGTTTTTGAAGTATAGAACACCATTGTTTACCGCATAGTGTGATACTTCATTTCCATTAGCTGTCTCAATGACACCGATTGATAATGGAATAATGATCGGCATATGATTGGACAGGATCGTTCTTCTTCCTTCGGTTGTCGGAATATTAAGTTTCTCTGTCTCGATCGTACGATAGACACCTTCATAGGTAATGAAGTCGACCTTAAACAGCATTTTTCTTTCCTTCTGCCTTGGCTATGACATCTTCAATAGCACCGCAATATGTGAAGGCTTCTTCCGGATAGGCATCATACTTGCCTGATAGGATCTCCTTGAATGATCTGATCGTATCTTCGATATGAACGAATCTTCCTTCCATGCCGGAGAATTTTTCCGCAACCGCAAATGGCTGTGACAGGAAGTTTCTGATCCTTCTGGCTCTATTGACGATTGCCTTATCTTCATCAGAGAGTTCATCGATACCAAGGATGGCGATGATATCTTGCAGATCATGATACTTCTGTAAGATCTTCAATACTTCAAGAGCGGTATTGTAGTGATCTTCACCTACCACATATGGATCTAAGGCTCTGGATGTTGATTGAAGTGGATCAACAGCCGGATATAGACCGGATGAGGCGATCTTACGATCCAGGACAGTCTTGGCATCAAGGTGCGCGAAGGCTGTAGCTGGCGCAGGGTCAGTCAAGTCATCAGCTGGCACATAGATTGCCTGAACGGAAGTAATGGAACCGTTCTTGGTTGAAGTGATTCTTTCCTGCAGTTCACCCATTTCCGTTGCCAGGGTCGGCTGATAGCCAACGGCTGAAGGCATTCTTCCTAATAGGGCTGATACTTCAGAACCGGCTTGCGAGAATCTGAAGATATTATCAATAAACAAGAGGACATCCTGATTATCAACATCACGGAAACGTTCTGCCATGGTTAAAGCTGAAAGTGCTACTCTCATTCTGGCACCTGGAGATTCGTTCATCTGACCATAGACCAGAACGGTCTTTTCTAAGACACCGCTTTCTTTCATTTCAAAATAGAGGTCATTACCTTCTCTGGTTCTTTCACCTACTCCGGCAACGACTGATAGACCATTATGTTCAACGGCAATGGAACGGATCAGTTCCTGCATCAGAACGGTCTTACCGACACCGGCACCACCAAACAGACCGATCTTACCGCCTTTGATATAAGGACAAAGCAGATCGACAACTTTGATACCTGTTTCCAGGATCTCTACTTTAGTCTGCTGTTGCTCAAAGGAAGGTGCAGGTTTATGGATAATGTCTGTTGGAACATCATCAGGTAATGGATCAAGACCATCGATCGGCTGACCCAACAGATTGAACATTCTGCCCAGGATCTTTTTTCCAACCGGTACCGCAATAGCCTTTCCTGTATCGATAGCCTTCATTCCTCTGGTCAGACCATTGGTTTGTGACAAGGCAATACATCTGACCTTATCATCACCGATATCCTGTTCAACTTCACAGGTGATATTATCATTTCCAAAAGGAATGACGATAGCGTTATATAGTCTTGGAAGGCGTTCTGGAAAACGCATATCGACGACCGGTCCGATGACCTGTACTACTTCACCAATATTTTCCGGCATTATGTTCTCCCTTCTATCTCTGGCTCGAAGCCACGATCTCATTCATTTCCTGAGTGATCGCAGCCTGACGGGCCTTGTTGTAATTGAGTTGCAGTTCATTGATCAGTTTTTCTGCATTCTTGTTTGCCATATTCATGGCGTTTCTTCTTGCCGCATTCTCGGAAGTCTTGGCTTCCAGGAAGGCAACATATAACTGTGAAGATACATACATTGGGATCAGAGAATTAAGTACTTCATCTCTTGATGGTTCAAGCAGTATTTCTTCTCTTTCCAGTTCTTCACTCTGTTCAAATGGTAAGAGTTTTAAGGTAGTCGGTTTATACGTCAGTGTATTGATATACTTGGTATAAACGACATTGATCTCACTGATCTCATATTTGGTAAACAGGATCAGCATATTATCGATCAGCTGATTTAAGATTCTTGGCTGCAGATCCTCCAGTTCATCATATTTCTTGACGACCAGATAATCATTCTTCATCAGCCAGTTATAGCCGATCGTACCGATCGCAAAGATCGGAACATCACGGGGTACATTCTCATCGACATATTTAAGTACTTCCAGATTATAGCTTCCGCATAAGCCTGAATTGGAAGTAATAACTACATACAATGGATTATTAACGTTGGTATCGACCAGATAAGGATTGTTTTCAATTTCCGGTCCTTCAGCAGATAGTGCAGCCATGATGAAACGCTTCAGATTCTTGGCATATTCCCCGTTCTGAAGAGTCTTGTTGTTGTATTTCTGCAGTTTTACGGTAGCGACCAGTTCCGTCGCATTTGTCAGCTTCTTGGTAGAGTTGACGGTCTGCAGTCTTTTTTTGATTGCACTTATCTGTCCAGCCATTAATTAGTTTTCCATTAATCTGAATCTTGTTGTAAATGAGGTGATGATATCAGTAAGTCTGGTATTGAGCTTATCATCGATCTGTTTCTTTTCATTGATCTCAGCAATCACATCCGGATGAACCGAATTCATTTCGATAAGCAGATCGTTTTCATATTCCTTGATCCTTTCAAGCGGGATCTCATCAAGTAAACCCAGCTTGTTGGCAAACAGCAACATTACCTGATCAGCAGTTGCCATAGGCTGATACTGTGGCTGTTTTAATAATTCAACCAGATGACGTCCATGATTGATACGTGCTCTGGTAGATGGATCGAGGTCTGAACCGAATTGGGCAAAGTCCAATACTTCCTGATATTGTGACAGATCAAGTTTTAAAGATGAAGATACATTCTTCATGGCCTTGATTTGCGCAGCTGAACCGACACGGGATACGGATAGACCATAGTCGATTGCCGGTCTGATACCACTGTTGAACAGTTCTGACTGTAAGAAGATCTGTCCGTCAGTGATTGAAATAACGTTAGTTGGAATATAGGCTGAGATATCACCAGCCTGGGTCTCAATGATTGGCAAGGCCGTAAGTGATCCTTTGCCTAATCTTTCTGAAAGCTTGCCACTTCTTTCCAATAATCTTGAATGCAGGTAGAAGACATCACCCGGATAAGCTTCTCTTCCTGGAGGCCTCCTTAACAGTAATGATAAGGTACGGTAGGCTACCGCATGTTTAGAAAGATCATCATAGACGATCAAAACATCTTCACCCTTATTCATCCAGTATTCACCAATACTGCAGCCGGAATATGGCGCAATGTATTGAAGTGAAGCCAGTTCACTGGCACCCGCTACGACAACACTGGTGTAGTTCATGGCACCATAGTTATTCAGTTTTTCAATGATCTGAGCGACCGTTGAATTCTTCTGACCGATCGCAACATAGATACATTTGACATTGCGGCCCTTCTGATTGATGATCGTATCAACAGCCAGAGCCGTCTTGCCTGTCTGTCTGTCACCAATGATCAGTTCTCTTTGGCCCTTGCCGATCGGGATCATGGAGTCAATGATCTTGATACCGGTCTGTAATGGTTCATCGACCGGACTACGATCGATTACACCAGGTGCACTTACTTCGATCTGACGATAGGCATCAGGTTTAATGACACCCTTACCATCGATTGGTCTGCCTAAGGCATCGACAACTCGTCCTAGCAGACTATCACCAACCGGTACTTCAATGACCTTACCGGTTGAAGATACCTGAGTACCTTTAACGATATCGTTGTCACTGCCCAAAAGGACAGCCGCAATATTATCTTCTTCCAGGTCCATGACCATAGCCTTGGTCTGTCCTATATCAAGGATTTCACCTGCCATGGCATCATAGATACCTGAGATATTCGCAACACCATCCGCAACACTGGTTACATAACCGGTGGTACGATTGGATTCTGTCTTGATCTCCTGAGGATCAAAATGCGAGATCTCCTCACTCATATCAAGACCGAGATCTTTTTCTTCCTTGTTGATCTCCTTATTCAGAAGGATGTTTTTGAGTTCATCCATCTTGGCCTTATAGGTACCATCCCAGACAGTATCATTGATAACGACTTTGACACCACCTATAAGCTTTTTATCGACCTTGTTTTCTAACTTGATCGTTCTTCCTAATTTATGGGAAAAGGCTTCTTCCAGAGTTTCAATATCACTATCATCGATCTCTTTAGCTGAATATGCTGCACCAAAGACGATGCCTCTGGTCTGATAATAGTATTCCAGAAATTCATGAATCAGTTCACATTCCAGATGATTACGCGGGATCGATTCAATTACCAAAAACAAGCCATACAGGATGGAATCATCAAGTTCATTATTGAATACTTCCTGAAGCTTTCTTTTCTTTTCTTCGGAACTGAAATCATCAGATTCAATGAACTTGGCAAGATCTTCATCTCGATTAAGTTCATTGTTGATACGCTTCAGATCACGATAAAAAAGATCGACAGTATCTTCCTGTGAAGCAAGCTCCATCAGATTTCTTGCATAGCTACGAATTTTCAGACTCATTTATTGATTACTTCCTTGACAAAAGAATCGATACTCTGTTTTTCTGCTTTAGAATCTACCTTGTCTTCCAGAACCTTCTCTGCTGCCGATATTGCAGCATCAACGATCTGGGTATGAACTTCTTCCAACATCTTGCTTCTTTGAAGTTCGATATCACGCTGAGCGTTATCCATCATCTGCTGAGTCTGCTTACGACCCTGTTCCAGCAGTTCGTTCTTGACGCTTGTTGCTTCTTCTCTGGCGCTTCTGACGATTGCTTCAGCTGATTTATTAGCTTCCGCTATCGTACTTCTGGCTTCAGCGTTGAGTTTTTCTGTTTCAGCCTTGAGGCTTTCAACTTCACTCAGTTTCTGCTGTTCATACTTGCTTCTTTCGTCCAGAATCTTCTTGACCGGTTTCCAGGCAAGTTTGTACATCAGAAAGAAAAGAATCGCTGTTGCGCAAAGCTGAGCCAGAACGGTCAAAGGATTTGGCAGCAATAACGAAAAAATATCAGGTAACTGCATCCTTCTATGCTCCTAAAATGAAGATGATCAGGAAAGCTACCAGCAGACAGTAAATAGCACATGTTTCTGAGATCGCAGCACCGATGATAGCCATAGACTGGATCTTATCTGCTGCATCCGGATTCTTTCCGATTGATTCAACTGCCTGTACAGCAACTTTACCTTCTGCCAGACCTGTTACACAACCACCACAGACACAAAGTGCTGCTGCTAATGCCATAACTGCTTTTTCCATAAATTTTTCCTCCTATTGTTTATCAGGTAATTCCTTACCTATGAATGAAACACTTAATGTTATAAAGATAAACGCCTGCATGACGCCCGCAAACAGATCAAAGTAGAAATGCAGCGCCGGCGCAATAATTACACCAACGATATTGAACTGTCCAATGACCGGGATCAGCTTGGAAATATTACCTAACATCTGATAGATGACTGACATCAGGATCGAGCCGGAAAGGATATTTCCAAACAGACGCAATGATAACGAAAGCAAGGTAGAGAACTTTGACATGATGTTCATGACAACAAATGGTGCCAATGGTTCAAACCAGCTCTTGATATAGCCTTTTACACCTCTTCCCTTAGCGGAATAGACTTCAATCAGGATACATGTGATTACCGCTAAAGCTAAGGTAACCGAATAGTTTGAAGTTGGTGTTTCCAAAGAAAACAGACCGGCTATATTTGACAGAAAGATATAGGCTGCAATCGTCATGATATAGGGAGCCAGGTATTTGGCTACCTTTTCATTAGTCTTGGTCTTGACCATATTATCGACAGTCTGCGCTGCCATGATCATCAGTAATACGACCCCTTTAGGTTCACTAAGCGGATCAAAACTGACAAGTTTACGATTGATATAGACTAAGACCAGAGCCATAAACACGGTTATGATTATGATCGAATAGACAGCTGTCTGAATTACCATATCAACTACCCCTTTCTCTTACTGATCGCATCTGCTACTAAAGCGATCAGAAACAATGTAAAGCCTATCGCAACTCCAATGATATTGAATATCTGGGGATTCTTGATAGCTATGTATATAACAATCATCAGTAATGTAAGCCTGATGATGTTTCCAATTATCAGTGCACCATATCCGGTATCTTTATTCTTGATCACCATCTTCATACTTGCTGAAAGCATCAGCATATTCACTAATGAAAACAGCGAAGAAAGTAAGATCCCAAACGAGATCTTCGCATCAACAAACCAGGCGATCCCTGCAAACAGTAGCGAAATAAAGGCTGTGACCAGATATATCTTTAAACTCATAATTCAAAGTTCTCTTATATAAAACATAAACAACAGTCACCATTATGATTCCTGTTGCCCGTATCCATGCCTATATAAAAGTATTTTTTGTCCTTTTATGGACAATAAATATTATATATTTTCAGATTAAAAAGCTCAATATATTACTACATCCCCTAAACATAAATATGGCACAGCATCAGCTGCGCCATATCGTTTTAATTTAATCTGATTTTAGAGATCTTCTACACTTTGAATGATCGTTTCGTATTTACTTGTCTTGGCGTAATTATCGATATTATCTTTCTTGACAACGAGCTTCTTTAATGTACCAGCTCCACCGATACAGCCGCCGTTACATGCCATACCTTCGACAAAGTTGCCCATAGCGAGATTCTTGGATTTCTTCAATAAGGCAACACGGCACATATCGATACCATTGCAGGTCTCAGGTTTGAGCTCAAGACCAGCATCGATCTCTTTAAGACCTTCAGCCATAGCTTCAGTAAGTCCACCAGATCTGGCGAAAATTCTGCCGAAGAATGATGCCTGATCAATTGGTGTTTCTTCCAGTGTTTCCAGATCAATATCACGAGAATCGAATAAAGCCTGCAGTTCTTCAAATGTCAAGGCAACATCTACTAGACCATTGAGATTATCTCTTTGGATCTCCATCTTTTTGGCTGTACATGGACCAATGAAGACCAGCTTGCAGTTCTTATCATCTTCCTTGAGCTTCTGAGCGATCGCACCCATTGGTGAAAGATTATGAGAAACATATTCTTTCAGATCCGGGAAGTTCTTTTCAACAAATGAGACAAATGCCGGACAGCAGGATGATAATAAGAAGCCTTTCTCA
Organism: uncultured Bacillota bacterium; assembly: GCA_946537295.1. Classification (GTDB taxonomy): domain Bacteria; phylum Bacillota_I; class Bacilli_A; order Erysipelotrichales; family Erysipelotrichaceae; genus Colivicinus. The sequence goes on along the minus strand of CAMNFQ010000015.1, from coordinate 6,214 downwards.
GCTAATTCCTTAGCTTCATGGTAGGCAACAATATCAGCACCCTTGGCAACTTCAACAACATCATAGAAGCCCAGTTTCTTTAAACCTGTAACGATCTGACTGAGTTTAACTTCTCTGAAACTGTCAGCAATAGCCGGAGCGATAAGCGCATATACCTTGAACTTAGTGTTGTTTTCGCTCTTTAGGATATAGTCGATCGCATCAAGGATGAATGATTTATCCATGATGGCACCAAATGGACATTGTGAGATACAGGCGCCACATCTGATACATTTCTCTTCATCGATCTTACAGGCCTGTTCCTGGTTGGAAACAATTGCCTTGACCGCACAGGCATTCTCACATGGTCTTTTACGGTTGATGATAGCTGAGTATTGACATGCCCTGGCACAGGCACCACAGTTGACACATTTGTTCTTGTCGATATGAGCCTGGTGATTATTATCAAAATAGATCGCATCTTTTGGACAGGCATTGGTACATCTTTGTGCCAGACAGCCCTGACAGTTGTTTGTGACTTCGTATCCTCCGATCGGACATTCGTCACATGCGATATCAATAACTTCAATGATGTTTGGATTTTCACGATTTCCACCCATCGCCAGTTTGACTCTTTCCTGTAAGATAGCTCTTTCCTTATAGACACAACACCTCATGGTAGGAACCTTACCCGGCAGGATCTTCTTTGGAATATCAAGGACATTCTCCAAAAGATCACCGTCCCAGGCTTCTTTCGCTACTTCTTTCAATACCTGATATTTTAGATACTGGATCCTGGTTTCAAATCTTTCATTATTGTTCATACAAATTCTTCAGTCCTTTCTTATCCATAAATATCAGTTTGTTCAGGAATTCGGTTTCTTCACTAATACCCTTGACTGATTGAGAAGCAGCCAGGATCGGTAACCATTCCAGAATTGTCATACGATCACAACCGGATTTGCGAGTGAAGATATCGATATACTTCCTGGCACGTTCCTTCTTGTTTTCAACCAGGAACATCATATAAGTTCTCGCAGCATCAGCTTCCGCATTGCCCTGGGTCGCATGAGCCCAGTCTACGATGTAGGCAAGGCCATCCTTGGATGAAATGATGACATTGGTCGGATTGTAGTCACCATGGCACAGACAGTTATACTTAGGCATAGCTTCGATACGGTTATGAAGATCATAACGAAGAGTTGATGACAGTTCAGTCAGACAGACCTTACGGTTCATCTTGTCTCTGTGTTTCTGTAACAAAGGACATCTCATTGACTGGATATGGATCTGGACATCCACAAATCTTTCCAGAAGATCATCTTCTTCTGATGGATTTTCTTCCAACAGTTCTTCCATCGTTTTTCCTTCGATGTTTTTGGTGACCAGAGCCCAATTGCCGTCAATTACCTTAACTTCGACAAGGGTAGGAATCCTTAATCCGGTCTGTTCAACTCGGGCAAGATTGAGTGCTTCGTTAAGAACGTCAGCCTTGTTGAAGCCTTCATTAAAGACTTTGTAGACAAGCCCATTCTCAACGTAAATACTCTTGTTTACGCGTTCAACTTTGATTTCTTTATTCATATATAAGTCTCTCTTTAGAATAAATATATCATATTTAGTTCAGTTCTTCTTTAAAAAATCCAAAGCTGATAATGGCTCTGTTATAATTTAAATAAACACGAGGAGAGCATCCTATGGCAAAACAATACGCAATAATTAATAAAAACGATCCGGAGAGAAAGATCATCGCCCAATCAGCCGGTTTCAGAATTGAAAGACCTTATAGGGAAATCGAACTCAACAATGACTTTCTTCTTTTGACTGACGATGATGATTCCAAACTCATTCTTGATCTTGAGAAACAGCTTGCGGAAGCACAGAATGCCAATATTGCCAAAGAAGTTTTCCTTTCCAACATGTCGCACGACATCAGAACACCAATGAACGCCATCATCGGTATGACCACTCTGGCCAAGAAACAGATCGATGAGAAAAACAAGCTCCTGGATTCCCTGAATAAGATCGATACTGCCAGTTCACATCTGCTTACCCTGATCAACGAAGTCCTTGACATGTCCAGGATCAATTCAGGCAAACTTACGATCAATAATGAGCTTTTCTCACTCAGTGATCTGCTTCATGATACTCTGACGATCATCAGACCGCAGATGGAACAGAAACACCATAATTTTGATTTTCAGGTTTCTGATATTCAATATGAAGGACTATATGGTGATCCCCTGAGACTAAGACAGATCTATGTCAATATCATCAACAATGCGATCAAATATACCAATGACAACGGAAATATCAGTGTAAGTGTTTCAGAAACGATCAATGATGATAAATGTTTCCTCAGATTTTCCTGCAAAGATAACGGCATAGGGATGAGTTCACAGTTCATTGAAAGGATCTTCAATCCTTTTGAAAGAGAACTCAACTCCACCATGTCAGGTATTGAAGGAACAGGTCTGGGCATGAGTATCGTCAAGAAACTTGTTGATCTGATGAATGGTGAGATAACTATTGAATCTAAACTTAATGAAGGAACAAGAGTTGAAATAAGTGTTCCTTTTGCCTATGAGAAACTGCAGATCTCCACTTCCTCTTTAAGCAATAAACATCTGCTTATCGTTATGCCTGATGATCAGATACGCAATACACTTGATGCCTATCTGAAAGAATTCGAGATCACCTATGATGTTGTCTCAAGTTTTTCTTCAGCCATTGATGCGATCACTAATTCCTCCTTCAACAACAAGCCATATGATGGAGCAGTCTTAGGAAAGATCGAAGAAAGTATCGGTGATACTTTTGATCTGGCTGCCTATCTCAAGAAATCCTTCCCATCCTTACCGATGGTTTTGATCTCGGAAGACAGATGGGAGGAGATCGAATATCGGGCAAACAGAGCAGGCATCCATCATTTCATTCCTGTTCCGTTTTTCCGCAAATCTCTGATCAACGGTCTCAATGAAATGATGAGCAATGATAATACCGATACAAATGCTGTTTCAGCTCCTGATCTGTCTGATAAGCATATCCTGCTGGTTGAAGATAATCTCATCAATCGGGAGATCGCAATTGAACTGCTCAAAGAAACTCACGCACAAGTCGATACTGCCGAAAACGGCAAGGAAGCACTTGATAAATATCTCAACTCCAAGATCGGTTACTATGACATCATCCTCATGGATATTCAGATGCCGGTAATGAATGGCTATGATTCATGCAAGGCCATAAGACTTTCTGATCGTTTGGATGCGCAAAGTATCAGGATCTATGCCATGTCCGCAAATATCTTCGCGGAAGATATCGCTAAAGCCAAGGAGATGGGCATGAACGGACATATAGCTAAACCGATTGATGTGACCAAGATGATGCAGACGATCGCTCAGAAATAATATGCAGGAATATCAGAATCGCTATATTGAAAATATCTCCGAAATCTATCAGCTTCTGGATATCTACAGTTATGATACCGACAGTTTTGATAACTGGTATCAGAAACAGCAGGATGCCAAGAAGACGATCAGAAGACTTAAAAAGGATAATGTTCAGATCCTGAATGAACATCTTTTTCCTTTACTTGATTCTCTTTATTCCGCTGAAAACAGCCAGATAAAAGATCTGGAAGAGTTTGCGGACAAACTGATGGACTGGAAGATCAATCTGGATTGCGGAACCTATCTGCTGATCCATGAATCTCTTTTAAATATGTATCGTGTCCGTAAGGATCGTGACGGTATTATCAAGGAACTGTACAAGGTCGGAATGGGACTCTACTATCAGAACAGAATGATCCAGGTCATTGATAATTCCCGTTGCCGTAAATTCTATTTTGAAAATGAAATGGTTTTTACAGAAGCAGCTTCATACCTGAAATATTTTGAAGAGATTGAAAGTGAAGAAACCAAGGGATATATAATCAGATCACTGGCCAATATCGCAATTGCGACGATCGATCGCAAAAAGCGTGTCCATATCTCGTCCAAGACTCTGAATATATTGCAGGATGAATACTACCGTAAACTGGCACCGGGACTTCCTTGGGATGTTTTCTTGAGAAAAACCTATCAGCAGATGTCTTCCAACAGAAGCACTCTTTCCAAAGGTGATCTCAATCCCGCAGAACTCTCTGCGATCATGGAAGCATGTCAGGTCGTCTTCGAACCGGAAAAAGACAACAGCAAGCCTAATGTCAGATGGCTATGGCCATACTATGAAATGGAATACAGCTGCGGTTTTGTCGATATCTATACGACACTTCAGCGCATGGAAGAACTGATCGAAAGTGTCAGCTATGATCAGTATGATATGTCCGGTCTTTATTGCAATGTTCAGCTAGCAGCCTATTATGGAAGACTCTTAAAAGAAAATGAGAATCTGAAGAACCGCAAGAGATATCTGGATTTTCTTTCTTTTGCCTATCGCAAGATGATGAAGACCTTATTGACTTACCCGAATAATCAGATCGATGATTTCTTCTTCTATAATATTTCTCTGGTCGTTGCCTATTATTATGAAACAGAAACAACTGATTCATATCTGTCTGTCATTTCAAAGCTCATAGCCCGTCTTGCCGGACATCGTTTCATCATGTCTCAGTCGATAGCCGATATTTGTGAAACTTTGGCACTTGCCGTCTATCTTTCAGACAACAGCTTCTTTGATGACATCGAATATATCGCAGCTATCAAAGATCCTGATAAGAAGATCGAAGAGATCAGAAGTTTTGCCAGAAATGCCGGTCTATATCATAACTTCGGACTCATCGTCATGAATATCTATAACATCAGAAGTACCCGCAATCTCTATGAAAGAGAAGATGAGATCTATCAGCTTGGCTGTTATCTGGGACACGATATCTTTGTATCCAGAACTTCAACAGAAAAACTTGCTGACATCGCCTTAGGCTATCATCGCTGGTATGATGGCGAAGGAGGATATCCAAAAGATTTTGTCAGACTCGATTCACAATACCGCAAGATGACTGACATTGTTTCAGTTGCCGGCTATATTGAAAAACATTACCAGGGTGATCTTAAGCAACTTATCAGTTCCATGAGAAAACTGGAAAGAAGCAAGTTCTCCCCGGTGATCATTTCCTATCTCTCTGATCCTGATATCATGCGCAAACTTGAATATATTCTAAATGATAAACAGATCGATTATTACCGGACACTTTTCAACAATATTTCTACCGATAAAAAAATCGTCAATAGTGATGACTAGATCCATATATTGACGATTTTATTTTTTCTAATCCAAAGGTTTCTGATAGTAGTTGCCATAGACTCTTAACGAGTTTCTGGTTTCAATGAAGGCTTTTGGATCGCCTTCTAAAGCATATCTGACAACTTCAGTCGTCTGGAAGGAATTCACCACCGTATACAGCATCGTTTCATCAGCACCCTTATAAGCTCCCTGAGCCGAGATCTTAGTGATACCATGTCTGACATTCTTAAAGATCGAATCAATAACTTCCTGCGGTCTTTTGGTGACAATGATGATCGCCTGATGGGTATATCTTTTATGCATCTTGGAAACGATCGTATTGGAAGCATACTGGAAGATGATGGAATAGGCTGCAATTTGCCAGCCATACAACAATCCTGCTACACAGATGATCGCTGAATTGAAACCAAAGACATAATCCCACATGGATTTATGATATTTATTGGAATAGTAGATCGAAATAAAATCTGTTCCCCCAGATGAGGCGCCATTAGTCAAAGCCAGTGAAACACCAAAACCACTTAATAATCCACCAAAGATCGCAATCAATAGAGGATCATCAAGAATATGCAGGGTGGGAAAGAAAGAGGAAAATACTGATACTAAAGTAGTCTGTAAGACTGAAAAGATCGTAAACAGTTTTCCAATATGTTTATAGACCAAAGCGGCCAGGAACAGATTGATGATCAGATAGAAATAGAAATAAGGAATATTCAAGGATGCATAGTCCTTTAGGATATCGGAAACCAGACGTGAAAGTCCGCTTATGCCACTAGGATAGATCTTGGCCGGTACAGAAAATGATGTCAGGGCAAAAGCCTGAAATGCTGCGGAAATAAGCACCCAGAAAGCCATCTTTATGATCTGTATCTTGTCAGTCTTTTTAAACACTTTTTCGCTCATAAATCTATTCTATATCTTTTAAAGAAAAATATCTTTCAGAGTTTAAAAAAGGAGCTTATAAGACTAATTCTCATAAGCTCCTGTTATCTGC
>CAMNFQ010000014.1 GCA_946537295.1 uncultured Bacillota bacterium | reverse complement strand
GGAGGAATACAATAGGTAAATCCTTTGTTGATCATATAATCTCTGGCATATGCAAGAATTGAAGAATGGAGTCTGGCAATATCACCAGTCAGATAATAGAAACCATTACCTGAAGTCTTTCTGGCTGAATCAAGATCAATACCATCAAGGCTTTCCATAATATCGGTATGATATGGGATCTCGTAATCAAATGTTCTCTTGGTACCAAACTGTTCGATCTCTACGTTTTCTGAATCATCTTTACCAATTGGTACTGAAGCATCAATGATGTTAGGGATCACCAGCATTCTCTGACGGATCTGTTCTTCAAGTTCAGGTTCCTTCAGTTCACACTGTTCGATCTCTTTACCGATCTTCTTGACTTCTGCCTTGACCTGTTCAGCTTCGTCTTTCTTTCCCTGAGACATCAGGGCACCGATCTGTTTTGAGATGGTGTTTCTCTGACTGCGCAGATCATCAGCTTTAGTACGTAAAGCACGATACTGTTCATCAAGTTCTTTTACTTCATCAACGAGTACCAGTTTCTCATCCTGAAATTTCTTTCTGATGTTTTCTTTGACCAGTTCAGGATTTTCTCTAATCAGTTTAATATCAATCATAATTCCTCCAAAAATAAAAAGGTGATAGACAAGGGCGCTGTTGCGCGGTACCACCTTTATTTCTAACTCAACTCTTAACGCGAGCACACGTGTCTGATTGGGACATCACTTAAGGTAGATTCATTGAAACAGATCTGATAAGTCTCACCACCCTTATCTCTCTTTAAGATCAGGAATCAATTACTAGTCCTTACTTTTACATAGAAATAATAACACAATTAAAAATAAATGAAATCAAATTAAGTAATATTTCCTGGGTAATTACTTGATTTCTTCCCAATTTATTTTTCTGTTCTTGTAATAAAACTCTCTGTCGTGTTCGTTTATCTGTCTGGCTACCCGACACGGATCACCATAGGCTACCACATTAGCCGGTATATCTTTCGTAACAATACTGCCGGCACCGATGACGGTATTGTCACCGATCGTAACACCTGGAAGGATGATTGATCCGGCGCCGATCCAGCAGTTTCTTCCAATGTGTACCGGCACATTATACTGATAGACCTTTTCTCTTAATTCAGGAAGAATAGGGTGAGCAGCAGTCGCCACAATAACACCTGGACCAAACTCGGTATAGTCGCCAACATAGATGTGAGTATCATCAACCAAGGTAAGATTGAAGTTGGCATAGACCAAATTTCCAAAGTGAACATTCTGTCCACCAAAATTAGAATAGAAGGGCGGTTCAATATAACAGCCTTCACCGATCTCCGCAAACATCTCTTTCAGAAGTTCTTCTCTTCTTTGTTTTTCACTAGGTCTTGTATGATTGTAGTCATATAATTTTTCCAGTGCCTGCTGCTGTCTTTTCATGATCTTTTCATCATTTGGGTAATAGAGCTTACCACTATGTATAATATCTTCCATATTGTTCTCCAATTATTTCAATAACTAAATTATATAAAAAGAGGTATGCAATTTATACATACCTCTGAATTAAGTTATTCCTTGTTTTCCTCTTCGTCTTCTTCGTCAGTTGCGTGAGCCATAAGGGAAACAGCTGATACGACAGTTCCTTCCTGTGGCTTGATCAATCTGACGCCTTGAGTAGCACGACCCATGGTCGATACTTTTTCAAGGTAGATCCTGATGATGATTCCGTCGTTTGTCATGATCAGACAGTCCTCATCACCATTGACGGCTTTAAGGGCAACCAGCTTACCATTCTTTTCGTTGATGTTGATGGTCTTAACACCCTTAGCACCTCTGGAAGTAAGACGGTATTCTTCAACCGGTGTCTGCTTACCATAACCGTTTTCGGAAACGACCAGGATCTTTGATCCTTCCGCATCGGTACACATACCGATTACTTCTGAATCATCGACATTCATGCCACGAACGCCTGATGCGTTTCTACCCATTGCACGAACACCTCTTTCATCGAAGCGGACGGCTTTACCGTTAGCTGCACCGATGATGATCTGTGATTCGCCTAGAGTTGGTCTGACCGCAACAAGCTCATCGTCTTCTTTTAATGAGATAGCGATCTTACCGTTCTGTCTGATAGATTCAAATTCAGAAGCAGGAACTCTCTTACACAGACCTCTCTTTGTGACAAAGAACAGATATCCCTTAACTTCCCATTCACGATTGATTGGAACAAGAGCCTTAACTTTTTCGTCCTTATCAATATTAATAATATTGATGACTGGGATACCTTTCGCATTACGTGAAGCTTCCGGAATATTGAAGCCTTTGATACGGTATACCTTACCCTTGTTGGTAAAGATCAGCAAGAAGTCATGAGTTGACATTGTGATATTCTGATCAACGACATCATCTTCGTTGAGGCTCATGCCTTTGACACCTCTGCCACCACGATTCTGCAGCTTGTAGGTATCGATCGGAAGTCTCTTGATATAACCGTTGTTTGTGAGTGAGATGATTACATCATCAACCGGGATCAGATCTTCATCTTCCATTGAGATATCGCCATCAATGATTTCGGTACGACGTTTGTCACCATACTTATCTTTGATAGCAGTTAATTCGTCTTTGATGATCTGAATGACACGATAGTGATTAGCCAGGATATCTTTCAGATCTTTGATCTCAGCATATAGTTCATTGAGTTCATTGACGATCTTTTCTCTTGATAGACCGGTTAATCTTCTTAACTGCATATCCAGGATGGCTTTGCCCTGAATATCATCAATACCGAATTCTGCATTCAGTTTATTTAGTGCTTCATCATCATCGTGTGAACTTCTGATGATCTCAACAACTCTATCAATATTATCAAGAGCGATCTTCAATCCTTCCAACAGATGAGCGCGTTTTTCATCTTCATCAAGATCGAACTGGGTTCTGCGTCTGATGACAGAGATCTGATGATCAATATAGCAGTTGATGATTTCTTTCAAAGAAAGAAGCATCGGTTTATTATCAACAAGCACGTTGTTGTTGATACCGAAAGATGATTGAACTGGGGTCATCTTATATAACTGATTCAGGACAACTTCCGGTTGAACATCCTTCTTAAGTTCTATTTCAATTCTGATACCATTACGATCATTTGACAGATCCTTCATATCGGAGATGCCATCAATTATTTTTTCTTTGGCCAGCTGATGGATCTTTTCATACATCACCAGTTTATTTACCAGGTATGGGATCTCTTTGATGATGATCTTGTGCTTACCCTGATGCATATCTTCGATATCAACTTTTGATCTGATGATGATCGATCCTCTGCCTGTTTCATAGGCCTGACGGATGCCAGATCTGCCAACGATGTAACCACCGGTTGGAAAGTCCGGTCCAGGAATCTTTTCCATCAGTTCTAGGGTTGTGATATCAGGATTATCAATAACGGCAATAATACCATCGATCGCTTCTGAAAGATTATGAGTAGGCATGTTTGTAGCCATGCCGACCGCAATACCCATTGATCCATTTACCAGCAGATTAGGGAAACGGCTAGGTAAGGCAACAGGTTCCTTATGTCTGGCATCATAGTTATCACGCCAGTCAACAGTTTCTTTCTTGATATCCTGTAATAATTCCAGGGAAATTTTTGACATACGGGCTTCGGTATAACGCATAGCGGCTGCGCCATCACCATCAAGGGAACCGAAGTTTCCATGTCCATCAACCAAAGGGTAACGATAGGAGAATGGCTGAGCCATACGTACCATCGTTTCATATATTGCAGTATCACCATGAGGGTGATATTTACCCATAACTTCACCAACGATATTCGCTGACTTTACATGTGGTTTATCAGGAAGAAAGCCGGCATCATACATGGCCCAAAGGACACGACGATGTACAGGTTTCATACCATCTCTGACATCCGGTAAAGCTCTATCGATGATGACTGACATGGAATAACTTAAGAAGTCTTCTCTCATTTCAGAAGAGATATTGACTTCTTTCATATTGCCATGATTGAAAAATCTGTTATCTAATTCATCCATGATTGACCTCCTTAAATATCAAGGTTCTTGACGAAGTGAGCATTTTCAACAATAAAGTTCTTTCTTGGTTCAACTTCATCACCCATCAGCATTGAGAAGACAGAATCAGCATCGATCGCGTCTTTGATCGTTACACGCTTAAGTGTTCTGTGTTCCGGATCAAGGGTTGTTTCCCATAATTGTGAAGGATCCATTTCACCTAATCCTTTGTAACGCTGAACATCATATTTCTCATCACCAAAATCTCTCTTGGCAAGTTCTAGTTCTTCATCAGAGTAACAGTAACGTAAAGTCTTCTGTCCTTTGAAGAGTTTATAAAGAGGAGGCATAGCAATATAGACATAACCACCTTCGATTAATGGTTTGAAATAACGATAGAGGAATGTCAACATCAGTGTTGCGATATGCTGGCCATCGACATCGGCATCGGTCATGATTACAATCTTGTGATATCTCAGTTTTGAAATATCAATTTCATCACCAAAACCACAGCCAAAAGCCTGGATCATCATTCTGATCTCGGCGTTATCAAAGATCTTATGGAGTCTGGCTTTTTCAACATTCAGGATCTTTCCTCTTAAAGGCAGTACAGCCTGGAAGTTGGAATCACGTCCCTGTTGGGCAGAACCACCGGCGGAATTACCCTCGACGATATAGATCTCACAAATTGAGGCATCTCTTGAAGCGCAGTCTTTAAGTTTGGTTGGAAGATTGCCAGAACCGAAATCATCTTTTCTTCTGACATTCTCTCTGGCTTTCTGGGCTGCCAGTCTGGCTTCGGAAGCTGATTTAGCTTTATCGATAATGATCTTGGCAATATCAGGATTCTCCAGAAGATAACGTTTTAAGAAATCACCAAAGATCTTATTGACGACCGGCCTTACTTCCGCATTTCCAAGTTTACCCTTAGTCTGTCCTTCATATTGTGGATCAGGATGCTTAACTGAGATGATTGCGGTAAGACCTTCCTTAAGATCATCATTAGTCAGGTTAGGATCATCCTTTTTAATCAGATTATTATCTTTAGCATATGCATTGATAACTCTTGATAAAGTCTGTCTGAAACCATCCAGATGCATACCACCATCAGGAGTAAAAATATTATTACAGAAAGAATATACTTTTTCAGAATAGGAAGAATTATATCTTAGTGAAACTTCAACAGCGATACTGGTTGCTTCATCTGAACCATCACAATAAAGGATGTCATCAAAGAGTTTTGTATCTCCTTCATCAAGAAAATGAACGTATTCTCTGATACCGCCTTCATAACAGAATGTATGACTGCCTTTATATTCATCTTCCTTATCCCAGTTAAAGATCAGCTTGATACCTTTATTAAGGAAAGCCATCTGTCTGATACGATCATAAAGAACCTTGTGATCATAGACTGTTCCTTCTTTAAAGATCTCTTCATCAGCTTTGAATCTGACAGTTGAACCTGTTTCAGAAGGATCACAGGTACCGATCTCTTTTAATGGCTGATCGACTTTACCGCCGTTCTTGAAACGGATGAAGTAGATCTTACCGTTTTTATGAATCGTAACTTCGAGCCATTTAGATAAAGCATTAACAACAGAAGCACCTACACCGTGTAAACCACCGGATACTTTATAGGCACCGCCACCAAATTTACCACCGGCATGTAGGACAGTAAAGATTGTTTCGACAGTTGAGACACCAGTCTTAGGATGAATCTCCGTAGGCATGCCACGACCATTATCTTTTACTGTTACAACATCATCACCATCAACACTTATTTCAATCTGTGTTGCATATCCTGCCAGAGCTTCATCGACTGAGTTATCGATTATTTCCCAGACCAGATGATGTAAGCCGGTAGAAGAAGTGGTACCGATATACATACCCGGTCTTTTTCTGACCGCTTCCAGTCCTTCCAGTACCTGTATATCATCGGAAGTATAGTTGTCATGATCAATACTTGTATTAGACATTATCTCCCTCCTTTAATTCAATCAGTTTATAGTTGTTGTTGATACGCAGATTATTGATATCAGTATTTGTGATAATTACCTGCATATCACTTGGAATAATATTCAGTAATCTTTCCTGATTATCCTTATCCAGTTCTGACAAGATATCATCAAGTAAGACGATCGGTGTTTCACCGGTATTGTTTTCAATATATTTGATCAATGCAAATTTGAAGGCAATCAGAACCATTCTTCTTTGACCTTGTGAAGCTACCGAATTAAGATCATAGCCATTCATGGTAAAACGATAGTCATCGTGATGCGGACCGAAAGTAGAATAGTGATAATACTTATCTTTCTCTTTGGCGAACTCCAGTTCATCGATTACATCATAGATCTCGGAACATTTCTTATAGGTGATGTTGATATCAAACTTCTTACCGGAGATCTGTTCATAGATAGCTGAAATATAATTGTTGATCGTATCAAAGAATTTTTCTCTTTCTTCAATAATGATCTTGATAAGTGGAGCCATTGATTCATTGATGACATTAAGTAACAGTTCATCAACTTCCAGTTCCTTAAGCAACTTATTCTTATCTTTTAACAGGGAATTGTATTTTAAGAGTGAATTGATATATTTATTGGAAACTTTACTGATCTCAATATCCAGAAGATTTCTTCTTTCACCCGGAGATTGAGTAAATAGTTCCAGGTCGCTAGGTTTAAATAAGACCGCATTGACCTTACCGATAAATTCAGAAGTTCTTTTGACCAGATTATTATCAATAAAGAGTGATTTGTTTTTCTTGTTTATGACAACTTTATAGATCTTTGAATCACAGACAAGATCGATCCTGGCAAATTCACAGCCTTTCTTGATCAGATCAGCATCTTCTCTGGTTCTGTAAGATTTGGTGTTGGATACAACAATAATACTTTCAAGGATATTGGTTTTTCCTGATCCGTTCTTTCCCACAATGATATTCAGATGAGGATTAAATTCAAAAAAAGCCTTGGAATAGTTACGATAGTCATTAAGTCTGAGAGCTGTCACTAACATATTTTGTATACCTCTGAACCTATTTCAACAATATCTCCCTTATGCAGTTTCCTGCCTCTTCTTGTGTCTTCTTCCTTATTTATTAATACAGAATTTTCCATAAGAAAGTGTTTGGCTTCTCCACCCGAAGAGATCAGATCAGCAATCTTCAGAAACTGCCCAAGAGTTATAAAATCATCATTAATTTCAATTTCTTTAATATTGGCCATATTCCCTTAAATTATAACATTTTTAAGCTATTTAAAAAAGCACGTGATACACCTAACAAAATAAAAAACCCGTCTTAAAACGGGTATTTTTGGCTTAAATCAGAATTTGAAGCTTTTAATGGTAGGTTCTGACTGGTGAAATGATCTGAATCAGAGAGTCATCTCCCTCTCTTTTTACTACCATAGGTTTAAGTTCTCCTGAGAAATCAATCGTAATTTCATCACCACCGATAGCTTTGATCGCATCCTGCAGATACTTACCTGAACAAGATATCTCTAAAGGATCACCTTCATATCTGATGACTGGAATTTCTTCAAATGATGAAAGCATAGCCTGATTGGTAGATGTCAGATCAATCTTATTCGCATCGATATTCATCTTGATCGTATTCTTACCATCAGCCTTGATAAATAATGTTCTATCTATTGCCCTGATCATTTCCTTGGCAGAAACAACCAGCTTCTGTGAGAAAGATGTCGGGATAAGTCTTGAAGTATCAGGGAATTCATCATCAAGAAGTCTTGTATCAATGATTGTATTGCCAAAGATAAAGGAGATCTTCTGTTTATCGATTGCGATCGTAACCTGTTCCTCATTGGAAATGGAATGATATACCTCATTGAGATATTTTGCTGGGATAGTGATATTAAAATTAAGATCAGTATCAAGATCGATAGTCTTGGATGCCAGACGATAAGAATCAGTTGCGTTTACATAAAGTTTCTTATTTTCTGCCTTAAGGTTTACCCCGGTAAGTACAGGTCTGGTTTCCTTATCAGAACAGGCGAAAGCAGTCTCATCAATGATCTGATTCAATAAAGAAGTATCGAGTTTAAATGGCTGATCATCTCTGGTATCAAAATTGATCATTGGATACTGATCAGGAGCCATACCATTGATCTTGAATTCTGAGTTACCACCATAGATCTTTATAAATGTACCATCAATAGTTTCAAAGTTGATGAAATCATCATCGATCTTTCTGACGATCTCTAAAATATATTTGGCTTCAATAACGATCTCACCTGGTTCATTGATGATTAAAGCATTAGAGTCGTTATTATTAATAGAAGTTCTGATAGAAATATTTGAATCAGAAGAAGTTAAAGTTAAAGAGTTCTCAGTTACTGTGATCTTAATTCCTGCTAAAGAAGGTAATGGTGTAGTAGAAGAGATAGCTCTTGATGAAAGAGATAACGCATCCAGAAATTCTTTTTTCGAAATTTTGAAATTCATAACGAGCTCCTTTTTTATATATGATTTTTAAGAGTTATTACTATTAGATTGTGCAAAATTGTGGAAAAGTCTTAAAAATCCTTTATTTACTATATAATTTTAGCATTTTTTGATGTTGATATTAAAGTTACTTATTGTTGATTTTACTCTCGATCTCATTGATGACTTTGAGATAAAGAGGATCACTTTTAATCTTTTTCTCAACTGTTTCGCAAGCACTCATGACCGTTGAATGATCCCTGCCACCAAATTCCTGACCGATATCATCGTAAGTAGCATCAATCATTTTTCTGCTCAGATACATCGCAATCTGACGGGCATTTGAGATGTTTTTGGTACGATTGGCGGATGTGATTTGTTGTTTTGTGAGGTTGTAATAATCACATACCGCCTTACGTACCGAAGAAATGGATAATTCACTTCTGCTGTCCTTGATCTGATCCTTAAATGCTTCAATCGCAAGTTTAAGAGAGATGTGATCAGAATCATCATCGACCGGGAAATTGATCGAATAAAACAGCAATCTATTTACCGCTCCTTCAAGACTTCTGACATCCTGAGAGAAGTTGGTAGCCATGTAGTTAAGTACATCATCATCAACCTTAAGCTGATTTGGACCGGAACTGTTGGCGATCTTCATCTTTAAGATATTGATAGATGTTTCGTATTCCGGAGCTTCAATATTTACATTGAGACCCTGGTTGAATCTTGAAATAATACGATCTTCCAGACCTTTTATTTCACTAGGTGTTCTATCACAGGTAATACATATCTGTTTACGATTGTTGACAAGTTCATTAAAGACGGTAAAAAACAGTTCATGAGTCTTTGGTTTGTTTGCGATAAACTGAACATCATCAACAAGCAGAACATCCAGGTTCTGGAAATTTTCCTTGAATTCATCAAAACGATTTTCCTTGGCAGCCTTAGATACAGCTTCAACAAACTCGAGACCTGAAATAAAGCCGATCTTCTTATTAGGGAAAGCTGTTCTTAAGGAATTACCGATCGCATTAAGCAGGTGAGTCTTGCCCAGACCGGAATTGCCGTAAATAAATAATGGATTAAAGACAAATCCCGGATTTGATGCACAAGTCATTGCCGCAACCTGTGCCTGGGCATTAGATCTTCCTACTACAAAGTTGGCAAAAGTCTGGTTAGGATCAATCTCCCTGGAAAGAAAGTCACTTTTGAAGGAATTAGGCAAAGAAATTTTGTTGTAATCTTCCTCTAGAGTGATCCTAACCTCAAGTCTTTTTCCTATTACATCTTCAAGACAGTTAGCGATAAGCTCACGGTTCTGATTCATAATTGAATAATTAATAAAACGAGGCACAACTACCTCTGCGCCCCTGTCGTCATCGATCGAAACTAATTTCGAATCAAAATATGGCAAGGTCGCTTCCGGTATCTGCCCTGATTCTGCAATATTCTTAATGGTCTTAGACCATAAATCATTCAAATAAAAATCTAGTGTTGTCATACTGCCTTTTCCTCGAAGAGGTAAAGATATAATAACACTATTTTTCCACAATTTTAATATCAAAAATTGATGAGTTTTCCACAATCCACAACAAAAATCGCAAAATTGTGTATATTTCTTGATGATTTATTAAGTTTTCCACATTTTTCCACAAAATAAAAATGTTGAAAAATTGTTTAAAAATAATCCACAATCCTAAAATTTGTTGATAATTGTTGAAAGTCAGATTGAATCCACGCACTTAATAATAAGACGAAATTCAAAAATAAGCGATAAATAAAGGCTATTTCAAGATTTTCCACTTTTCAACGTCGTGTTGAAAACCCTAAAATGTGGATGTGGATTATTGTGGAAAAACTTAAAGAAATCAATAGCTATAACTAACTTTTTCAACAATTAATATCCAAAAAACCCAATAAATTATAAACAAAGAAGGGTGAAAAGTTTGAAAACAACAATATTAATACAGTAAATTAAATGTATGAATGTCCGGGAGGAAAAAATGAAACAGCTAGGTACGAAAAAGCCTTTACTTTTCAGCATTTTACTGATTATTATTGCATTCTTTATATCAGCGCTTCTGACGGTTTTGTTTAGCGGAATGAATTTTGAAACAAAGCTAGCGACCGCTCTTGCGCGTATCATAACTGCAGCAATTCTGTTTATAGTGTTTTTCCCTTGTTTTAAAGATAACAGGCCATTTAAAGGTGTTCTGATAACGTTGCCTTGTCTTATCGTAGTTGTATGGAATCTTTTCTACAACATGAACAGTGGATTTGCCTCTGACAATACTATTTCAATAATCATCTCTGCGCTGGCACCAGCCTTATTCGAAGAGGTCTTATTCAGAGGAATCATTATCAGAAAATTCCTGGATAGTGGCAAGGATAAGAATTATACCTGGATAATCTCTTCTGTGTTGTTTGGTGCTATCCACCTGACAAATATTGTGGGAATGAGTTTAATAAATGTGGTTGTACAGACACTATATGCCTTTGTGATCGGTCTGATGTTTGGTTCGATCTATCTTAGAAGTAACGATATTGTTTCGCTGATAATTGCTCACTTTCTGATCGATCTGAGTTCTCAATTGTTTAAGGGACCAGAAACAACTTCATTACCTATGTTGATTGCGTTTGTGGTGTTACTAGTACTGATGGTAGTATATGCCTGGTACCTGAGAAAAACTGACAGACAGGATCAGAACAAACAAGGAATATAATAAAGATACTATGGATAAAACGGAAAGATGCATACTGACAAACATCTGTCTGATATATAAGGATGATCAGATACTTGTGATCGATAGAAAAAAGAAAGACTGGCCAGGTCTCACTTTTCCCGGTGGCCATGTCGAGAAAAACGAAGACTTTAACGCCTCAGTCATAAGAGAAGTTAAAGAAGAGACCGGACTTACAATCAGAAAACCGATCCTTTGTGGTATTGAAGAATTTAAAACCAAGACAGAAGACCGGTACCTGATGTTGTACTACAAGACAGATAAGTTCTCTGGAAAACTGAAATCCTCAAAAGAAGGAGAAGCGTTCTGGATCAACAGAAATGATCTTGATAAATATAAACTTTCTTTAGATCTGAAAAGAATCTACAAGGTAATGACTTCGGATGATCTGAGCGAAATCATCTACTATGACGATAAAGGAAAATGGAGATCTAAAATTGTCTAAGAAGCTTCATTATGCCTGGATTATATTAGGATGTTGTTTCATCATTCAAGCAGCGACTACCGGTATCTATAATAATTGCGTATCACTTTTTACTCCACAGATCCTGAAGGAATTTGGATTTTCCAATGGTGCCTTTTCCTGGACGATGACGATCAGGGCACTGGTCTCTTCAACAAGCCTGATCCTGGTGAATAGGGTATTCTCCCAAAAAACCTATAAAAAGATATATGTGATCTGTGCAACCCTGTGTTCACTGATCTTTATTTCTCAGATATTCTATACAAAACTCTATCAGTGGTATATCGAAAATGCCCTCTTAGGATTCTTTATGGGTTTTATTCTGACCGTACCATTAAACCTGATTTTACAAAATTGGTTCAAATCAAAAGGCGGTTTTGCGCTAGGTACGGCCATGGCCGCTTCAGGACTAAGCGGTGTTGTGATCAATCCGATAAGTTCGTTTATGATCAAGAATTATGGCTGGCGCAGCGGAATTATCTTGTTAGGAGTAATATCGTTTGTATTGATCGTTCCGGTGGTATTACTGGTATTAAAATGGTCACCGGAAGAAAACGGTATGCAGGCATACTATGAAGCAGAAGAAAACAAACCGGCAATAGAAACACAAAAACGCAGCGATTCAAAAAGCCTGATCATCAAATCAATAATCATAATTGCGATTATCTACTGTATTACTCAATATACTTATTCAATATCGGTGTTTATCGATTCGCTTGGTTTTGATGTAGGTTTTGCAGCACTGGTAACCAGCGCAATCATGATGGGAAATCTCTTGGGAAAGATTATCTTAGGAAATCTGATCGATAGATATGGCGCTTTCAAGGTAATGAATGTCGCAACCGTTGGTATCGCCATAAGTTTTTTGATTTTTAGCTTCTTAACAAACAAAGCAACATTAGTGATCGCAGGATTTCTTTATGGAACATCAATGTCGCTGGCTTCACTTATGCCTGGTGTAATTGCGGAAGAATGTTTTGTTTCTAATATCAGAGGAGAGGTCATGTCGCAGATGACTTCGATCGCAACTTTCATTGATGCGATATTCTATCTGATGATTTCTTATTCATACGATATATTCGGAAGCTTCCAAATCAGCTTCTTATTTTCGGTATTACTGTGTGTAATAGTAATTATGCTTTCTCGAAAAATAGAAAAAGAAGCCAAGCTTCTTTCTGACTAATACATAATTTTAAAATAAGCTCTGACAGCGTTTCTGACGCACTCTTCGCAAGGACACAAAGGCTTACCGTCAGTCAGGGTTTTCAGATCCTTACAGATTAGCGCTCCACACCTTGATTCAAAATCTTCCGATATCTGTTTGGCTAAAGGCAAAGTCTTATTTCCCTTAGTCTTTAATCCGGCGATCATGATCGCACCGATCAGAGCTCCACAGGTTGCTTTCATATTACCCATGCCAGCACAGAAACCGCCACCCAAGGCTTTTAACTGTTCTTCACTTAGACCGCTTTCTTCAGCTAAGGCTACAGTGACTGCTTGAGTACAGTTATATCCCTGATGCATCTTAAGATCCGCGGCTTTTTCTACAATTTCATCAATATTCATAACTACTCCAATTCTAAAGAACCGTCTTTCATAACCAGATCAATCAGACGTTCATCCTGTTTGATCGCTTCAAGATATTTTGCGTCTTTATATAATTCATCGATATCACATTCCAGACCAAGAAGGGTTCTGGCGATAACGGCAGCACTAAGCGATGCACCAAAGATAGAAGAATGTTCGCCATCCGAAAAATACATTTCTTCATGATACTTTTCTTTGATTGGCCACCAGTATCTTCCTACCGGACAGACAGTCGCGTTGATTTCTTTAGAAAGTTCCTCATAAGCTTCAGACATGATCTTTTGACCTTCAGGATTATTCTTTTCGCTCCAGGTCATATACAGATAGATCTTTGTCTTTTCAGGACAAAGTGAACCAAAGGTTTTACCACTTTCCAGTAAAGAAGACTTACCAGGAAAAGGATGAGCGTTGTGTTGTAAAACAACCGCATCATAATTTCCATATAAAAGATTAAGATAAGTCTGTGACTGTTTCAGATGGTAATCGAGACCCATTCCCGGATGAGTCAGCATCGTAAATTCAAAAGGCTCGTTCTGTCTTTCAAAAAACCACTTCACTCTGAGTGGTACATAATGGACAAAGGTATGAGAATTGCCGATAAATAGAACTTTCATAAGAAAATTATAATATATGAAACAAAACAGAATAAAAAAACGCCCAGCTTTAGCTGAGCGTAACTGATATTAGAAACTAATCTCTTCCTCTTGCTTCCTTATCCATATACTTGGCACCAATCATCAGACCTAACGTTCCAGCCAGTAAGAGGTTGGAAACATAGATGTTGAAGAACGGAGACACAGCATTTGCCATAGATCTGACATTAAAGATAACTGAGAACAACGCGATCAGCTGACATAAGAGTAAGAGCGCATAGGTAAGAGTTGTCTTTTCTCTTCCCAGATCCTTAACTGTTGTAAGAACGACCAAAGCAATCAGAGAAAGGACCTGACAGGCCATCAACGGAATTGAAGCAGAAGACTGTCTGATCGAACCAACGATATCAGAAGCCATTGATACCATATATAATCCAACGAATATCTTATAGTACAAATTAGCGTTCTTTTTATATCCCATAGTCAGATAGACGATACCGGCTAATAAAGCAAATACTTTAATAGCGTTATCAACAATTCCAAATACCGAATTATTATAGGATGAAAAAGAAACAAAGCACCAGATGATCGTAAGAAGCATCAGTGCAAGATGAACCAGTTTCAGTGATGAATTGTTATTGCTCATAGTAAAACCCCTTTATATATAACTAACCAATTAATATTATATATTGAATAAAAATATATTCCTATTCCTTCTTTTGGATTTCATACATATCAGAGCCATAATCCAAAGGAATACGGATATTTTTGTTATAACCGGTTCCGATAAATAAAGGATTAAGATAGATGCCTGATTTTAATGCCGCACCAGAAGCTTCATAAGTCTGAAGTGAAGCCTCAATGCCCTTTAACTGTGTTACCATCTCCATCAGCTTGCTGTCAGAATTGACCTTGATCGGCAGGATAAAGTTGACCAGGTTGCCAAACATCTTGAGATTATGGATATATGGTTTGGAAGTAATGGTGTAATCACCATCTTCTTCAATTCCTGATACAAAGAGCTTGTCATAGACCGGGACTGCGTGAACCAGACGACGGAACTTAGTGACGATATAGCCCTGACCGGCGACCTCAAATGTCTCGTGGTCTTTTTCTTCATCAAAACGATAGAAGGTGCCGTATTGGAAGGTCTTGCGATATTTCTTGTAATATTTGATCTGTCTTTCGATCTCGGCCTTTTCTAATACTGACAGTAAGGAAAGGTCAAGTTCATATCCCAGACAGCCATAAGCCGAAATATTGAAACGTGTCTCTAAAGGTGTACTTCTTAAGGTCTGCATGTGCGGTGAAGCCGAAACATGAGCGCCCATAGTTGATAAAGGATAAAGATAGGACAGACCTTTCTGAATATCGATCCTTTCAAGCGGGTCAGTATCATCAGATGCCCAGATCTGTGGTGAGTAGCACAACATACCAAGATCAAAACGATTACCACCGGAGCTGCATGATTCAAAAAGAACCTGCGGTCTAGGAGTAAAGATCCTGTTTAAAACATCATAAAGTCCTTTGATATATTCATGATTGTAGGCTCCGCTGACCGCGTTCATCATACGGTTCATATCCCACTTGATATAATCAACATCATTCTCATCAATCAGCTTCGTGACGTTTTCAACGATATAATCTCTGACTTCAGGATTCTTGAGATCCATCAGAAGCTCGTGTCGGCCAAAGACAGGATCTCTGTCTTTTTCAACTAAGGCAAATTCCGGATGAGCCTCATATAGAGCTGAATCAATATTGATGGCTTCCGGTTCGACCCAGATACCAAACTTCATACCTAAACTATGGATCTTTTCAGATAAGGACTTAATTCCTCCAGGAATCTTCTTGAGATTACAATCATAATCTCCCAGACCCCTAAGGTCGCTGTCTCTTCTGCCAAACCAGCCATCATCCAAGACAAAGAGTTCAATACCTAATTTCTTGGCGTTTTTAGCCAGTTTGTTTATAAGATCATCTTTTTTAAAATCAAAACCGAAGCCTTCCCAGGAATTGATAAGGACCGGTCTTTCTCTTTTCTTCCAGTCAGAGCGAACGATGTGTTCGTTGATAAAATTGTGGAAATTATGAGAAAGAGAATTCAATCCATTGGCAGAATAAGTCATCACAGCCTCTGGTGTTTCAAAAACTTCAGAAGCTTTGAGATCATAATGGAACCTTTCAGGAGAGATACCTCCCTGGATCCTGTGAATGTGATATTCGTCCTTAGACACACTTGAATAATGATTACCACTATAAACCAGATTGAAACCCCAGGCCTTGCCACTGGATTCATTGGTGTTGCGTTTTCTGATGATAAAGCCCGGATTGTTTTTAGCTGAAGAGAAACCTACTCTTGAACCGATGGTATATGTGCCTCTTTCGATGTCTCTGATATTGACATGTGTTTCTTTATCCCAGGCACCAAAGAAGTCCATCAAAGTCAGGTCGTCTTCAAACATATCGATAGAATAGGACATCAGCTTGTGAACAACGCAATCAGAAGTAGAATTATTAATCAGTACAGCTCGGCGGCTGATCACATCTTCTTCAGGATAAACCGCATAATAAAGATCAAGTTTAAGTCCATTGACAGGATCAGAACAGTGAATAATTAATGTCTTATCAGCTCCATAGGAAGAAGGAAGATCCTTTAAGGCAATATCGCCATCTTTCAATTCATAAGAATTATAGAGAAAATCGCAGGTATACGAATTGTTTATCTCAACTTCAATTGAAGGTTCTTTGAAATCACCCTTGCCATAGGAACCATATTCCTGGGCAACATAATCCAAAGAATAAACCTCGTCCTTTTCCTTATACATGATCGTAGAGCCATAACAGATATACTTCTTTAAAGAAAGCGCATCATAATCAGAAATCCTGACCCGATCACCAAAATGAATGTGTTCAAGATGTTTATATTTATCAACACAGAACATATATGAGGTGTTTTTAGTGCTGATCAAAAAAACATTATTTTTTATTTCGATGGAATTCATAATTAAAGCCTCCAAAAACCACCTTAATTTTACCATCAAACAAAACAAGCAGATCATCAGGTAAAAGAAATAAACATAATTTTTAAACAAAATAAAAATGGTTAATCCGGTTATGCCTATAATATAAAACAATAGGTTAAAAGACAGATTTTCTTTTATAATTTAAATAGAAGAATGAAAAAGTTACGCTTAGGAATAATAGGTTTTGGTAAACATGGATCACACTATGTCAGAAGGTATCTGGAAACTGACGATTGTGAAAACATCGAACTTGTGGCATTGGCTGAAAATAACCAGACAAGGCTTGACTATGCCAGAAAGCACCTTAAAGGTGTGAAATTATTCGATGATGCGATTGAAATGCTGGACTCGGGACTGATCGACGCCTGTCAGATCGTTGTTCCGCATTTTGATCATTCTCATTATGCAGTGGAGTGTTTTAAAAGAGGAATCCATGTCCTTTGCGAAAAGCCTTTATGTGTAAATGCTTCAGAAGTCAGAAAGTTATTAAATGAACACAAAAAATATAAGGATGTGGTTTTTGGTGTGATGCTTAACCAGAGAAAGAATCCTTTATATATAAAACTAAAAGAACTTATCGACAACAAAACATATGGCGAAGTAAAGATGATCAACTGGGAGATCACAGACTGGTATCGTACCCAGACCTATTTTGATGAAAGTTACTGGCACGGAACCTGGATAGGTGAAGGCGGAGGGCTCTTCATTAATCAGGCGATCCATCAGCTTGATCTCTGGCAATGGTTATTTGGTATGCCACAAAAAGTTCTTACGAAATTCGGCTATGGTGTCGGGCATGATATCGAGACAGAAGATGAAGGAGTTGTATATCTCGAATATGAAAACGGAACAAGAGGTGTTTTTGTTTCAGCGACAGATAGAGTCTGTGGAAGAAACGTTTTGGAGATCTATACCGACAAAGCCCGTATCAGTGTTGAAAAAAGAAGGATCGTCATAAACGAGATAATTGAAGACGTAAAAGATCTCGAAAATGACTATCGCAGAATGTATAAGAAACCAAAAGAAAAGGAAACGGTTATTGAAATAACGGAACACGATCCAAAGCACGAAGGAGTCGTAAATGATTTCGCAGATGCTGTATTAAATAAAAAAGAACTAAAAATCAAAGCCGAAGAAGGATATAATTCTGTTGCGCTTTGTAATGCGATATACCTCTCATCATTTTTAAACAAAGAGATTACGATCCCTTGTGATGAAGAGCTTTATAATAAAGAACTTGAAGAAAGAAGAAAGAATTCGCATTATCGCGAAAAGGCAAGAAATTCATTAAGCGGCATCCTTTCATCCTATGATGATGGAGTGATCAATGGTTATACCAATAGAATAATCAAATGAGTATTATTACTAAGCAGACCAAAACAAAAGATGAACAGACAAGACAGGAACTTCTGCAAGGAAGGCCTTTTAAAGTTCAGCTAAAGATTGCCTTTCCTTTACTACTCTATTCTGCCGTCAGTCTGGCTTTTCAGTTTTTTGATACTCTGACGGTTGCCAACATCGACCAGAGCATGGTCTCGATCGTGTTGCTGGTATCGGATATACAGATGATGTTTAATCTGATCTTTGTCTCGATTTCGATCGGAATAGGAATAAGAATATCAAGACACTTCGGGGCAAACGACAGAAAAGCAATCAGTGAGGATGTCTCAACAGTCTTTTTCTTTACTGTTATGCTTTCCGCCGCGATATTGATCATATGTATCCTGTTTTCAAAACAGATCATGCAGCTGGTTGGTTTCCCTTTGGAACTACGAAGCCTGGGACAGATATATTTTTCTCTTAATATCATCGGTATCCTGTTTTCCAGTATCAACACGATATATTTTGCGTGTGAAAAAGCAAGAGGAAATACCAGGATCGTTTCATTGTGTAATACCTATATCCTGGCGATGAAAGTATTGCTCAACTATATTGTTCTCTTGCTGATCAGAAACGGAACATTTGATACTTCCGCATCTGCCTATCTTTTACCGATCGTATCATGTATCAGCTTTGGCAGTGTAGCGATTGTTTCCTTAAAAGGTTTCCTTAATAAGAACAGCATCCTGAAAGTTAGCTGGAAAGATGTAAGATTCGATAAAAAATTCTTTATACCTTTCTTTACGCTGATCTTTCCTATCACAATCGAAAAGGCTCTGACCCAGATGTCTAAGGTAATATGTAACAGCCTATATGGAGTATTCGGAAGTATTGGTCTGGCAGCCTTTGCCTGCTTTGGCAGGATATCATCTCTATACGCAACGTTACTTACCGCATTTCAGGATTCGGAGACAACCCTGATTTCTGCCAACCTGGGTAACCAGCAATATGACCGCGTAAACAAAATCATCAAAGATTCAGCATTACTTACAGGAGCTGTGGGTACCGTTCTTTTTACAATCATCGCTGTTTTCAGTAAGACCCTGATCGGTTATTTCTCCAAGGGTGATCCGATGCTGGCAAAGTATATTTATGATATCTACAGTGTACAGAGATGGGATTTTCTCTTTGTTATCATCGATCATGTCTGTACCGGCTATCTGTATTCAATAAAGAAGGCAAAGTTCATCAGCCTGGTAAACTTTGTGAAACTGTTCCTGATCAGAATCCCGTTATTTATCATTCTGACCAGATATCTGAATGCGGGTATTGAAGCGATTGGTATTGTAATACTGGTATCAAATGCAATCGATGGCATCATTACTTACTTCATCTATCTTAAAAACAAGAAAGAATTCGATATGCAGGTCAAAAAAGAATCTGATTCTAATGAAAGACTTCTTATGGCGATCCGCTCACTTGCGACCTATGATGTCTTTGACAGCAACATCATCAACGATAAGAACGCTGTACCAACTGAAGTATTAAGCATCATGAAAGAAAATTACCAGGCTTCATTAAATGATGAAGAACTGATTGAAGCCTATAGATATGCCCTGATCGAGGCAAGAATCGATGAACTGGAAAAAGAAGAAAGAGTATATATCTAATAATATAGAAAAATAAAGGAGTCACTATGATCATTACTAGAGAAAGCAGGCTCAAGGATGTATTAAATACCGCATCAGGTCATGATGTCCTGGCAAAACTTTTAAGTTCGTTCGGTCTTGATGAAGACCTGGTCAGAAGATCACCGGTTGGAAACCTTAAAGTCGGTGCCCTAAACAAACTATCATTAGGAAAACTGAATGACGATTCAATTGATGCCTTACTAAGGATCTTTAATTCCTTACCTGATGATAACAGTAAGGATACCGATGAAATAAAAGAAGAATGGTGGAAAGAGGCTGTCTTCTATCAGGTATATCCACGTTCCTTTTATGATTCAAATGATGATGGTATCGGCGATATCAAAGGAATAACCGCAAAGCTTGATCACATTAAATCGTTAGGAGTAGATGCGATCTGGTGTTCACCATTCTATGATTCACCTAATGCCGATAACGGCTATGATGTGCGTGACTATAAGAAGATCATGGAAGAATTCGGCACGATGGAAGATGTCGAAGAACTGATAAGTGAATGTCATAAAAGAGATCTTAAAATAATCGTCGATCTGGTCATGAACCATACTTCAGATGAACACGAATGGTTCAAGAAGGCTTTACAGGGTGACGAACACTATAGTGACTTCTATATCTGGAAAGACAAACCAAACAACTGGACTTCCTTTTTCTCCGGCAGCGCCTGGAAATATTTTGATGAAAAAAAGAAATATGCCTTACATCTTTTTGCGGAAAAACAGATGGATCTCAACTGGGATAATCCGGAAGTAAGAAATGCGATGTTTGATATTGCGAACTTCTGGCTAGATAAGGGAGCAGATGGTTTCAGACTGGATGTTGTAAGCTTTATTTCAAAAAGTGAAGGATATCCGGACGGTGATCCGGTAATAGGACAGATGATCTCCTTTGTTGGAATCGAGCACTACTTCCATGGACCACATCTTGATGAATATCTTCATGAGTTCAACGAGAAATGTCTGGCACCGCACAAAGCCTATACGGTTGGTGAATGTCCGGGTAATGGACTCAGGATGTCGAGGATGATCACGGGTGATGATCGAAATGAACTCACACAACTGTTTTCCTTTGACCATCTGGAGAATCCGGGAAAGATCAGAATGGATATCTATGACTTTGACCTTAGAAAGATGATTCCGGAGATCGTCAGATGGCAGACAAACTACTCGAATCATTGTTGGCCAACGGTCTTTTTTGATAATCATGACAATCCCAGAATGTGCTCGAAAATAGATAGAACAGACAAAAACAGCAAGCTCATCTCAAAACTGCTGCTGACGATGCAGATGACTTTGAAAGGAACACCATATATCTATCAGGGTAATGAAATAGGTATGACTGATTATCCATTCTCATCACTTGAGGAATATCGCGATATTGAATCACTCAATCTCTATAAGAAACTTAAGGAAGAGGGAATGGACGAGAAGAAGATCATGAAGAAACTTTTCTATGGTTCACGTGATCATGCGCGCATCCCGATGCAATGGTCAGATCAAGAAAATGCGGGCTTTAGTAAAAATAAGCCATGGATCAATGTCAATCCAAACTATAAGGATATAAATGTTGAAACAGAAGAAAAAGACTATGATTCTGTTTTGAACTTTACGCGTAAGATGATCAAACTGCGTAAAGAAAATAAAGCGCTGGTCTATGGATCTTTTGAACAGATCAGAACTTCCAGCAACATCTTTGCGTATTATCGTAAACTTGATGATCAGAAATTCATGATCATCATGAACCTGACTGACAAGGATCAGTTATATCCGTTCAAGATCGATAATACCCTGATAAGTTCCAATTATCGCAAGTATTCAAACAGACTCAGACCATACGAAGCAAACATCTTTATTGCCGATTAGAAATTAAATAATTTTTCAAATAAGCAAGATAATAATAAAATTAGAACAGATAAAAAAGGAGTGCTTATGTATAGAACAGAAAACCTGTATGATCTGGATCATACTATCGCAAAAGAATATCTGAAAAAATATGAATATCCCTGGGAAGCTTTACCAGAAATAAAGAACTTTATTAAAGATCTTATCGCCGATCTTGATAAGAACGAATATCAGGAAATCAAAGAAAACGTCTGGATCCATAAGAGTGTAAGTGTTGCGCCAACTGCAGAACTCAACGGACCATGTATCATTGGACCGGACAGCGAGATCAGACAATGTGCCTATATCAGAGGAAACGCTATTATCGGTTCTGGTGTTGTAATAGGTAACTCGTGTGAAGTAAAGAACGCCATTATCTTTGATAAGTCACAGGTTCCGCATTTCAACTATGTCGGAGATTCAATCTTAGGCTACCACGCTCATATGGGAGCCGGCTCGATCGTATCAAACCTCAAGTCAGATGGAAAAGATGTAACGATCAGAGATGGTGAAGTTAAAGTAGAAACTCACCTGAGAAAGTTTGGGGCAATGATTGGTGATAATGTTGAAGTCGGATGTAACAGCGTTCTCAATCCGGGAACCGTCATAGGCAAGAATTCCAACGTCTATCCGCTTGCGCGTGTAAGAGGACTGGTTCCGGAAAATTCGATCTATAAAGACGAAGACAACATCGTGGAGAAAAGATAATGATCAAAGGGATCATCTTTGATCTCGATGGAACGACCATCCACACGCTCCCGGATCTTCAGGAATCTTTAAACAAAGCATTAAAAGAATACGGTTTTCCTGAAAGGACCTATGATCAGGTAAGGCTGGGAGTAGGTAACGGCTATCGCAAGCTGATCGACAGCGCTGTCCCTGAAGAAATTCCCGAGGAAATAAAAATCAGCCTGGCTGAAAGATATAAACAGATTTATTCAGAAAATTATGCCAACCATTCCTATCCTTATGAAGGAATGAAGGAAGTGTTGCAGCAGATGCAGGAAAAAGGTATAAAGCTGGCGGTCAATTCCAACAAAAGTACGGAAAACACTAACAGATTGATCACAAAAAATTTCCCAGGCATTAATTTTGTAGCAGTCATAGGAGCCAGAAAAGACATACCTTTAAAACCGGATCCTTATACCGCAAACGAAATTATTGAAATGATGGGTTTAAAAAAAGAAGAAGTCCTTTATGTGGGAGATAGTGATGTCGATATGCATACAGGACATAATGCCGGATTAAAGACTGTTGGCTGTCTGTGGGGATTTAGAGATAGAGAAACCTTAGAAGAAGCAGATGCAGATTATATCGTGGCAAAGCCCGAAGAACTATTGGGGTGTCTGAAATGAAAAAAGTATTTGTAACTTACAAGGCAGATGAAAAACAGAAAGAAAGATTTTCCGCTTTGGCAGATGAATACGAGTTCGTCTATAAGGAAGACAAGGACGCAAATATCGTCATAGGCAACTATCCGATCGAGAAACTGAAGGAATTTGAAAAACTCGAATGGATACAGACCGGAGCAGTCGGAGTCGATAAATATATCAGAAAAGGCGCATTAAGAGATGGCGTCATTCTGACCAATGCGGTCGATGTACATTCGCAAGAAGTTGCGGAACACATCTTCGCAACCATTACCGCCATGATAAAGAAACTCTATCTTTATCGTGATGATCAGTATGAACACAAATGGACTGATGAAGGACCGGTAAAGGAATACAAGAATCTGAAAGTAGCGATCGTTGGTTTTGGCAATATCGCTAAAGTGCTGTGTCAATTACTTAAACCGTTAGGTGTCTACATCATCGGAGTCAAAAGAACGGTAAGCGAAAAACCAGACTATGTCGATGAACTTTATACCGACAAGGACCTCAAGAAAGCGATCAGTGATGTTGATGTCGTAGTATCTGTCCTTCCGGGAAACAAAGCCAACGAGTATCTGTTTGATCTGGATACCTTCAAGGCTATGCGCAAAGATTGTGTCTTCATCAACGCCGGAAGAGGAAACCTCTATCGCTATGAAGTCTTAAAAGAGGTACTTGATAAAAAGATCATTGAAGCGGTTGCTTCCGATGTCTTTGAATCAGAACCGCTTGATAGAAACAGTGATCTGTGGAACTATCGCAATATGATCATAACGCCACATATTGCCGGAAGTTTCCACCTATATAGTGCTGCTGAAAGATTTGTTGCCTTAAGTATCGATAATCTGAAAAGATACGCAAAAGGTGAAGAGCTAAGAAACGTAGTAACAGAAAGAGACTGACACATGGAAACATGTGTTTTTGTCTGCCTTGAATAATGTT